>PATX01000052.1 GCA_002713685.1 Opitutia bacterium
GCAGATTTTGTCGGCGGTGATCGTTTGATCTCCCGAAATAGAAAGTAACCAATCATGAGAGACTCTTTTGATGGATTCGAGCCTGCAGCCTAGTTTTACTTCGATACCAAGTTTTCGGGCTCGGTTTTGCAGGCAGTCGATTACAGTCTGGGATCGGTCAGTAACAGGAAACATCCGACCATCCGGCTCAGTCTTCGTTTTTACACCTTCCCTCTCAAACCACTCGATCGTATCTTGGGGTTGCCACCGGTGAAAGGCCCCCCGGAGTTCGCGTTCACCCCTCGGGTAGTGCGTACTGAGCAATTTAGGATCGAAGCAATGATGAGTCAGATTGCAACGGCCGCCTCCTGAAATCTTAACTTTTCGTAGCACCCGCTTTCCTGACTCTAAAATATGGACTTTTGCCTGTGGATTTTGCTCAGCGGCTGAAATGGCTGCAAAAAAGCCGGCAGCACCGCCACCAATCACTACTATTATCATTTGATCATCCACAGTTTCAACTTACCAAGTGTCGGCGGTCAGCGAAAGCAAGGAATCTTAAAAATCGCCTCGCTTTTTTGCGCTTTAAGGCTTGAGCAACAAAATTGTAGATATGTTTCATCCAGGAGGATTCGGCGAGTCAAGTGATAGTCATGACAAGAGAGCAGCGAAAGTTGATCCATGTATCATTCGACCCATACTCTTTCTAGTATGCATCCTTTTGTCCTGGACTACTTGCTTGGTGCTGGGATTACAGCTTGGGTTTGGGTGGTATGCGTGGCCATTAGGAACGTTTGTCGTTGGCTCTGTTTTTATAATTTACAGCGTTTTGAAATGGCTCAGTAGTCGATGAGTGGTTAATTCCGTATTACCCATCCCTAGCGGGTTCGCGTAAATCTCGTTTAATTTAAATATTTATCTTTTCTTCCCATGACTAATGGCTTTATGAAAAGTCATGCTGGAAATTGTTCGTGTAAAAATGCAATTGGTGTTTGTTCAGTAAATGGACGAATTGCAACATCGATACTTGGCATCAAGTGGACGAGGCTTTGTGCTATTCGGATCGAATGATCCTGATCAATTGGTTGAGGAATGTGTGCGGCAGTTAGAAGAACCGTTATCCAATCCTTTTCGGGAGGAGGAATTTTTGGTGCAGAGCCGGGGAATGGGTACCTGGTTACAACTTAAAATTGCTGAAGAGAGGGGTATTTTTGCTCATGCCCGTTTTCGATTCCAAGAGGAAGCGATCTGGATGATTTTAAGAGGGTTTTTAGGGTCTGGTTCGGAGAGAAACCCTTACACCAAAGAAGGTCTGGCTTGGAAGGTTTTTGGACTTTTGCCAGGATTGATGCAGGAACATTCTCAGAGTTTTCAACCCTTGGGGGAATATCTTGGGGGAAAGGCTGATTGGGATGGCAACCGAGCTTTCCGTTTATGCCGGCAGATTGCCACCCTTTATGATTCTTACCTTACCTACCGTCCGGAAATGATTTTGAATTGGAATGGTAAGGATTTTCCGAGTGGCCGTGACCGGTGGCAGGGCATTCTTTGGCATGCGGTGCGTCAATCACTCGGATTTGAAACCCTCCCTGAGAAAGTTGAGCAAATTAGGCAATTGCCAGAGCCAAAAAGAGCGGACTGGTTACCCGAAAGGCTATCCGTCTTCGGGGTATCCACCATGCCCCCATTGTTCCTTGATGTACTTCAGGCGTATGGGCAATTCCGTCCCTTGAAAATATTTTCCCTGCAGCCGGCTCCGGTCTTTTGGGGAGAAGTGGAATCGGAAAAATGGAAATTACGGGCATTGAAAAGAGCGGAGTTGCAGGCGGGACATCCGGTTGATGAAAGTATATTGAGTGACCGGGTAGGAAATCAACTGATCGGATCCTTGGGTAAAACGGGACGGGAGTTTTTTAATATGCTGGTTGACCGGAATGCTCACGATAAACCACTGAGCTTTCGAGATGCCAAAGGTAACCGTCTGCTCGCGAGGTTGCAAAGATGGATCTTTGATGCCTTGAACGAGAAGGAAGAACCCACGATTCAGCCGGAACCAGAGGACCAGAGTTTAATTATTAATAGTTGTCATGGACATATGCGGGAGGTCGAAGTCCTCCGTGATTATCTTTTACGAAGATTCGAAGAGGATAGTTCCCTGCAACCACGGGACGTCCTTGTGATGATGCCCACTCCTGAGGAATATGCCCCTTATATCCGGGCGGTTTTCAGCGGGATGGAGGAGGGGATGCCCCGCGGTTTTCCATATTCGATTGTTGACCGGGAGCCCAGAATGGAAAGTCATTTGATTGATTATCTTTTTGATCTGCTCGATTTTTTTGAGGGTCGTGCAACCAACCGGGATGTTTTGGATCTAATGGACTCCCTGCCGTCACGCTCCAAAAATGAGTGGGAAGATACCGATATGGAAATCTTCAGGCAATGGATTGGGGATTGTCATGCATATTGGGGATTCAGTGCGAATCATCGCGAGCATTGTGGGTCGACTGCCACCCATGAGCATACTTGGCGGCATGCATTGGATCGAATGGCACTGGGCTTTTGTTTTCGAGGACATGATCGGAAACTTTGGGAGGGAACCTTGCCCTATGATGAGATTGAGGGTGAGAATACCATTCGTTTTGCCCAGTTTTCCCGCTTTTTGTTAAACTTGGCTGACTTGGAAAAGCAAGCCCGCGGTGATCAGACTCTTCTTTTCTGGTCGTCTTGGCTTACCCGTTTGTCCAATGAATTTTTCCCCCAGAGTGACGCCACACTGCTGGACCGGAGGAAGATTGATGAGGCGGTCGAGTCTCTTTCCTCGGAGTATCACAAGCTTGCGGGAGAGGGGAAAGTTCCCCTGCGGGTGATCCGTTATCATCTGAGTAATGTCTTGGAGATAGGTTCTCCACAGGGTCGGTTTTTAACTCAGGGGGTGACCTTCAGTGGCTTGCGCCCAATGCGTAGTATCAGTGCCCGGGTAATTTGTATTATGGGCTTGAATGCAGATGCGTTTCCTCGCCAAAACCGCACGCCCAGCTTTGATTTGTCGGGTGATCGCAGACCGGGGGATCGCTCCTCTCGTGAAGATGATAGATACTTATTTTTGGAAACCCTTTGGTGTGCCAAAGACTTTCTTTACCTCAGTTATGTGGGGCAATCCATTCGGCAGGCACAGGAAATTCCCCCCAGTGTAGTGATTAATGAATTGTTGGATGGTCTTGATGAAATTGCAGAGTGGAAAGATCAGCATGACAATTCCATCCGGGCCGTGAATGCGGTGGTACAAAGACAAACCCTTCATCCTTATGGCAGTCATAATTATAAGGGTGAGCGATTAACCCGATCCTATTCTCTTCCAAATCTTAAAGCTGCCCGTGCATTGCTTGATCCGCAAAAGAAAGTCTTTCCTTTTGTAAGCTTGGAAAATTCGCATGACATTGAGGATAGTAAAAAAGATCTTTCCGTGCGTGAGCTGGTTGAATTCTTTTCCAATCCATCCAAGGCCTACCTTAAATATTCCCTGGGTATGAAATTATGGGATGAGGAGGCATCGCCCCCAGATTTTGAACCTCTGGAAATTGAAAGTCTGAATAAGTACAAATTAATGAGCCGGATGGTGGAGGTAGTGGGCACGGGAGAAGATATTTCTCATCTTTATGAATTGGAGAAGGCGGAGGGTCGATTACCTCCCGGTAATCTTGGTAAGGTATGGTTTGGCGAGGCGGAGAGGGAAGTTTCTGCCTTTCTCGAGCAATGGCAGCATTTGTTGGTTCCTCCTGTTGGGGCTCCTTTAATCCACGAAGAGATGTATGAGCAACTACTGTTTCGTGGTGAAATCCCTCCATTACGAAATGGTAAACATGTTCTTTTTCGGTGTTCCAAGAAAATCAATGGGAAAGACCGGGTCCGCTTATGGATTGAACATTTGACCGGTTGTGCTGCTTCCGGGAATGAAGCTTTTGAAACTGTTTTTGTATGCGGGGATAAAAAGTATTTACATGCCCGACCCGTTCCAGCGGAGGAGGCAAGGAAGCTGATCCAAGATTTATTGCATGTTAGACAATCAGGGTTGCAAAAACCTATTCCCTTTTTCCCAAATTCATCTTTTGCTTATTTTGAGAAAATAAAGAGTGCAGGGTTATCTCGCGATTCCACGGAAGAGCAGACTGACTTGGCAAAAAGGAATGCCTTGCAGGAAGCCAAGAAATCATGGGAGGGAGTAAATTTTAAAGGCGGGGGAATCCCTGGGGATGGGAAAGACTTTTCCAACCAAACCTGTTTTGGGAAATCTCCTTTTGCCGAAGAACGGTTTGCTCAATTAGCGGATCAAATTTTTATAAAATTCGATCAATTTGTGGAGGTGAGGAGTTAAGGATGAAAGCCTTCGACTGTGCCAATGAATCGCTGGATCGTGGGGTCACCCTGTTAGAGGCGAGTGCGGGCACTGGGAAAACCTACGCCCTTGCCCGAATCTTTCTGCGTCTGGTAGTGGAGGAGGGGGTGGAAGTGGGCAAGCTGCTTACCGTTACCTTCACCAAGGCCGCAACCGAGGAACTTCGTGGAAGAATTCGAGAACTGCTGGTGGATGCACTGGCGAGTTTTCAGGGAGAAACTCTTGCCGAAGAAGATCCAACTATAACCCGTTTAAAGAAGCTTGAATCGATCCCTGTAGAAGAGGGCATCCGCCGTCTTCGCTTGGCGATTACCTGTTTTGATGAAGCGATTATCAGCACCATTCACGGCTTTTGTCAGCGTGTTCTGGCGGAAAATTCATTGGAGACGAATTGTCTTTTTGAAGCTGAATTGGATCAGTCTTCTCCTGCGTTGGTGGCAGAGGCCGTTCGTGATTATTGGAGAGTCCATTTCTCTCAGGCGGATCCTCTGATTTCGGCCGTTGCGTCGATTGATAAAATCAAGCCCGCAAGTGTGGTTGAGTTTTACAATAAACTACCGAGCACACAGGAGTATGAAATCGGGTTTTCTCAAGGACTCAGGCTGGAGGAAACCCACAAAAATCTTTTTGATTTATTGGATCTTCTCAAAAATTTATGGATCGAGGAAGGGCAAGACTACTTGGAGTTTGTGGCCACTAAAATCCGCAAATATACCGCTTCCAAAAAAGCTGCGATTCACCGGGTTTTTCTCGACAATGTTTTTCTGCATGAACGGAGTATCACACCGGAATTTGTGGATATTTTCGAATTTGTACGCGCTTCCAAGTTAACATTGCTCAAGGATTATGAAAATGAACCAAAGCCAGAATTTTCCCAGGTTGCGGAAAAATTCTGCAATGCAATCGATGATTTTTCTCAGACTTTGCGGGCGGATGCGGTCAACTTTATTGATTCAAAAGTTTCATCATGGAAGCGCGAGCGGGGCATTCTTTCCTTTGATGATTTGCTCAGTGTGACTGCGGAGGCCGTTAGCCGCCAGGATCTGGTTGGAGAATCATTGAGACAATCTTTGCGTTCATCTTTTCAGGTCGCGATGATTGACGAGTTTCAGGATACTGATCCTGTACAATTTACTATTTTCAGGGAGTTATTTGCGGGCACGGGGGATCATTGGTTGTTTCTTATTGGGGATCCAAAGCAATCGATTTACCGGTTTCGTGGGGCAGACTTGGAGGCCTATTTTAAATTTGGGAATGAGACTGGCGGGCAAAAATATTCCCTGGATACGAATTACCGAACGGTGACTCCGTTGGTGGAGGCAACCAACTCTTTTTTTGAGAAGTCGGATGACCCTTTTTTACATCCGCATTTAAAATTTCAGACTGTTAACCCAAAGAAAGGTGGCTCTGCGGACCAAAACAAAATGTATCTTCAATCAGGCGAGGTTGTCGCCCCTTTTGAAGTGAGGGAACTTATTTACGAGGAAGGTTCCTCCATCAATGACACCGAGGCTAGACGGATCATTATCCATGATTTGGTGAAACAGGTAGGTCAGGTTTTGCAGGAGGGTAAGATAGGTACCGAGTCCGTGAAACCAGAAGATATTGCCATTCTGGTAAGATCGAACCCCCAGGCTCTTGAAGTTTGGGAAGCCTTTCGTGCAAACAATCTGCCCGCAGTGGTTTTTTCGGATGTCAGTCTGTTTTCTTCAGAGGAAGCCAAGGAGATCCTTTGGGTACTGGAAGGGTTGCTTGAATATCGAAATGAAAGATCGGTCCGTCGGGCCTTGGCCACCGGTTTATTGGGGATGAATTCCAATGATTTCATAAATTGGCAGAATGATCATTCATCATGGGAAGCCTGGTTGACCTGTTTTCGCCAGCATCATGATATGTGGAGGAAGGATGGAATCTATGTCGCGTTGATCAGTTTGTTCCGCCGGGCTTATGCTGTGAGTCAGAATCTTCGACGCACGGATGGAGAAAGAAGGGTGACCAATTTCCTGCACCTGGCTGAAGTATTACATGAGGCATCTTCGCTGAATCCCCTTTCTCCCAGTTCCCTGATTGTGTGGTTGCGGGATCAGATTCAGGATGCGGGCAATCAAAAAGAAGAATATCAATTACGCTTGGAGTCCGAATCCACTGCTATTCAAATTCTTACGGTTCATAAATCCAAAGGGTTGGAATACCCGGTGGTTTTCTGTCCATTTCTGAGTCTCAGTCCTGGACAGCGTGATGAAAGCTTTTTCTATCACGACCGGCAGGGAAACTTGGTGGTCGAACTGAAAAAAGGAGCAGGTGCCGAAGCGGTCGGACAGGGACTACTCGAGGAAGATCAGGAGGATGCGAGAGTACTCTATGTGGCACTTACCCGGGCTGCTTCTCGGTGCGTCCTCTATCATGCCCCCGTTTCGATCAAGGAGAATAAAGAAGCTGGAGCATTAAAAATTCCTGCCCTGACCCGAATCTTACGCAGTCAGGCATGGTGCGAAGAACCTGATTTATCAGAGGAGGAATGGAAGCAAAACCGGATTGCATCTGAAGTGCTTCCATGGATCGAACAGAAGTCCTTAGGTGCATTGATAAGTTTCTCCACTTTTGATGCCAACGCATCGTGTTCTCTGCCTTCCTGGCAGGAGCCGGTATCCTCCGAGACGGAACTGTCCGGAAATGTATGGCCGATCGAACGCAGGATTCCAAGTGGCGTATTGTTGAGGTCTTTTAGCGCCTTGGTGGAAGGAATTGATTTTGAGGGTAAGGATCTCGATGCGGTTGTGGATGGGGAGCTAGTAAGCATCCATGAGCAGAATTCCAAATCAGACGAAATCTTTGAGTTCCCAGCAGGAGCAAGGGCAGGAAATTTTATGCACGAAGTTTTTGAGCAGATTGATTTTACCGATCCCAAACAATGGGATGAAGTGACTTCCCGAGCTCTTGTGAAATTTGGATTTGATCCAAATAGATGGTTGTCTGTCATTTTGAAAATGATCCACAGGGTCATTACCCAAAAACTAGGTTGTGGTTTTTCTTTGTCTGAAATATCGCAAGAGGACCGGGTGGAAGAAATGGAATTTCATTTCCCAATTCAGGCAGGGAGGTTTTCGCAATTTATTGAGTCCTTGCCTCAAGAGTCCTTGCTGTCCCGTTATTTACAAGGAGTGGGGCAGGAACGAGTTTTGGAAATTGAATCGGAAGGTTATCTGAAGGGGTTGATGGACTTGGTTTTTCGACATGACGGAAAATATTACTTACTCGATTGGAAATCAAACCGGTTGAGCGGGCACGAGGATGGCTTTTCGGTAAAGGAAATTGAAGCTGAAATGATGGACCATCATTATATCTTACAGTATCACCTTTACCTGGTCGGCCTGATCAGGTTTTTAAAAAGCCGTATTCATAATTTCGATTATTCCACTCATTTCGGCGGCATTTACTATCTGTTTGTTCGGGGAATCGGGCATGATTCAGGGAAAGGAATTTTCTATGATCTACCGGATGGGAACCTGGTTGTGCAGCTCGATACTTTTTTTGCTAAAACCGAATGAACCCATTGCCAGAAAACATCTCTTCTCATGCGCAGGATTTAACCCGTGCCCTTTTTGACTTTTTCGCAAGAAAGGAAAAGAAGGAACGGCATCCCGTTCTTCGTAATCTTTTGCATAAATTGGTGTCTATGCAGATCGACAATGGTCGTGGTTTTTTGACTTTGGAGGAGACTGGTGAGATAACCGAAAATCCCTTGGGACTCAACGCTGTGGGAACTGAAAGGGAGCATTGTCCGCTGGTCATTACCACGCAGGGAAATTTGTACTTTCGAAAGTCTTACGAGTATGAGCTTGGCATTGCCGGTTTTTTTGCGGCCAAGACGGAGGAGGATAATTCCCTTGATTTGGACAAAGCGATTCACTCTTTTGAAGAGAATTTAAAGGATAATGTCGATGAACATCAGGCCCTATTCATCGGGCAGGCAGTGATGAAGCCATGGTCGATCTTGTGTGGAGGGCCCGGAACCGGCAAAACCCGTACGCTGGTGGTACTACTTATTCTACTGTTGGAAATTGAGCCTGATTTTCATATTGCTATGGTCGCTCCCACCGGTAAGGCGGCCTATCGTTTACAACAATCGATCGAGGATGCGGTCAAAAGCTTAACTCTTTCCGAAGCATTGACTTCACGCTTATCCGTTGTAGCTCAAACCAGCACCCTTCATCGGTTGCTGGGGTTTGTTCGAGGCTCGGTTGATTTTCTACGAAATGCAACAAACCCTCTTCCTCATGATCTTATTGTGGTGGATGAGGCATCGATGATCGATCTACCCTTGATGGCCAAATTGTTGGACTCGCTCAAACCTACGGCCCGCCTAATTTTATCGGGAGATGCTGATCAATTATCTCCGGTTCAGGGAGGGGGAGTCTTTAACGCACTAGTCAAAGCAGCCGAAACCAATAAGTTTGATGGGAACGATCTAACCTTACTGAAGAGGTTTAGCTCTGTAGCTGGGGAATCCTCATCGCAAAGTCCTTTGACCGGGCATGTCGTTTCTTTGGAACAGTCTCATCGTCAGGATACAGATCAGGCAGGGGAGAATATTTCGGAATTATGTAAATTAATCAAAGAAGGGCAGGGTGAATATGCCAAGTGCTTAGCGTTGGGAGGGAACCCCGGGATTGAAATGATTTCCTCCGTAAAGGATAAGAGAGTAGAGAAATTGATTGCGGATGGCTTGGCTGAGTTGGGGAATGCTGGTAACCCAGAACAGGCAATACAAGGGTTGAGGAAATTTCGTATTCTTTGTCCCCATAACTTGGGGAAATATGGAGTCGAGCAATGGAACCACAAGGCGAGATCTTCGATTCAGTCCCTTGGTAATCAATTTTCTCCCGTGGTAATTCAAAAGAATGATTACGGAGTCGATCTTTTCAATGGGGATGATGGGGTCGTTTCCGGTGATAAAGCTTTCTTTTCGAGTGCCAATGATTTGAGAGAAATCTCCAAGGCACGGCTGCCTAGTTATCAGGATGCTTTTGCTCTTTCCATTCATCGTAGTCAGGGTTCTGAATATGAGAGTGTGATGATCGTTTTACCTCCCCCTGAGGCTAAGCTTTTAAACCGTGAACTTCTCTATGTTGCGGTAAGTCGGGCCAAAAAAGAAGTTATTTTAGTGGGAGATCCAGAATCGATTGTTTCTGCAGTCCAGCAAGAAGCAGAAGTTCAATGTGGAGTGGTTGAACTTATGTAAAAATAATCGGTTCTGATTTTTCGGTTGAAAAGATGACTCAATTTTTCAGGTATAGAGATTAACTCTTCAGACACTATGCGTTTTTTCCTTTTCCTCTCGTTTTCAATAGCTTGTTTTGCACAGGATCCGAATGCCTTACATCCATTCACGGATGTCAATGGGAGAACCCTTGAAGCAAAATTCATTGAGGCGAGTGCCGAATCTGTAAAAATTGAATGGAATGGGCAGACTTTTGGGCTGCCATTAATCACCCTTGATTCCGAGACACAGTCGCTCGTTGATCGACTGAGCAAGACAACTGCTCCATCTGATTCTTCTACAGATGTTCAAAAGTGGACAGATACTCAGGGACGAACGATCGAAGCAAGGTTTGTAAAATCAGATAAACTTACTTTGACTGTCGATTGGAACGGAAAAGTCACCACCTTGCCTCTGACGATGTTCAGTGCGAGTTCACGTAAATTAGCCGCTGAATTACAAAATCAACAAACTAAAGTTCCGGAAACCAATGCACCTGCTCCCAAAATTGATCTAAAGGGAGGTGTGGATCTTTCTAAAGAGTATCCATGGCAGAACAGAGCAGGCAAAACTGCATATGGTTTATTTGTGGAGCTAGGAAAGTCGGAACTGAAAATTTCCATGAACCGTGGAACCCGCGAGGTAGTGATTCCGGTAGATTCTTTGAGTAAAGATTTCTTGGCTTTGGCAAAGAAGTTACAGGTACTCGCTTCCGCCGAGCAAAAGGAATTGGCTGCTCTTGCTAAAAAACGTAAAGCCATGAAAGTACCTGCCGTAACTGAAGCTGATCTCGAGATTGAACATGAATTCATAAATTCCAGTGGCCAAGCGGTGAAGGCTCAATTCGTGGAAGCAGATGACAAGATGGTCTCTTTATTAATGGCCAGGCGATCCAAAACTCCTTTTAAACTGGCGTGGACTTCCTTTGCTGATGAATCGGTGGCAAAACTGGAAGCATTACGAAGGAAAAGAGTAGAGGTTGATAATGCAAAGCCAAGGATTATTGCTGCCAAGGGTAACCGTCTTTCTTATTACGGAAGTGGAAAATACAAAGGATATAATACGGTCTTTGAAACTGAAACTTATGCTGTGGGTGTGCCATCTACCGGGACAAGCCTAAATATTTTTATAAAGCAGGAAGCGGTAGAGGATGGAGTCCCCGCAGGTCCATTGGGTATCCTGCGGATGTCCGTTGGCTTTGGCACGAGATATACGGACAGAACTAACCCCGAACGTCCGAGAAGAAGGGGCAGAGGGATTAAGAGTTTTGATGTCTCCCTAGAACCCTCCACCGAAAGAGATGAAATTAAACTAACCGGCAAATTTACCAACGATGGTACCTTTGAGTATAATATTCGGATGACCCGAAAAGGCTTGGAGTTTTGGTCGAGAATCAAGGATCCCAGTGGTGAGGATTGGCCTACCACCCACCATGTAGGTATGTCATTCAAGGGTACGGTGCCCAAAGTAAAAGACATGCAGATGAACAAGATTAAAGCTGTGATAGGAGATGGAGCTTTCTATGCACAGCCTGTTGAGGGTAAATCGGTGAAGCTACCTTTTGATAGTAGTTGGCAGGATTTGATGAAAAAGGTGCCTCGAGGTGCTCTGAACAATTTGAAATCGATGGAAGCCAAAGGTGCACCTTACGATCCGGTTCGAATTGTGGTGACGCCATTTACAAAGGACATGAAACTTGAATACGATCGTTCGTATGCATCCACATTTCCATTGCAAGGAATGTCTTTGGGGTATGCTGCGCTAGAGAAGAAAACCGAGATTCCACGCAACCGGGCTTTGAAAATCAATTTACTCCCAAAGTAATAGCTTCGGGTAGAATTTGCTGATTACTTAAAGGCAGACTGAAGGTTTTTCAGGCTGATCTGGGCACATTCTTCAGGGGAGGGGTGGTAGTCAAAGGGCTCAACAGATACCCATCCTTGGTATTTGATGTCCTTGAGTGCCCGGGCCACCGCATGGAGATCAGTTGGTCCCTGACCGGGGCCGCGGTGGTTGACATCATTTCCGTGGAAGTGAGCTACTTCCCAACGGTGATCGTAGATTGTGGCAAGCATGCCGGCAGGTTCATGGGCCATGGCTTTCATATCTAAATGCATGCGACAGGCGGGACGATTGACTGCGGCAATGAATCGGCGTGCTTCCTGACAGGAGGCGAGAAAACTGGTTTCTACGGGTGAAAGAGGTTCCATGGCCAGGGTGACTCCGTGTTCGCCCGCGAGTTCGCAGACTTCGCGAATGATGGTAACCGCCCGTTCAAAGGCCTCTTCATAAGGGGTGCCGTGCTCCAGGTTTCTTTGCTGGGGACTTCCCAACACCATAATATTACCACCCATCTTCGCTGTGAGTAGAGTAAGTTTTTTGAGGTATTCGCAGGCAGCTGTCCGCATGCCTTCATCCGAATGTGTCAGGTGTAAGCCCTCGGTTTTGGCCATCAACCAGTGAAGCCCGACAATTTCAATACCTGCTGATTCGGCTGCCTTGATACATCTTTCCGCATCCTCTTCATTCACATCCAGGGGTTTTTCTTTAAGCGTGAACGGGGCAATCTCTATTCCTTCATATCCGATCTCGGCAATCTTGGCGAAACCATCTTCGAGAGACAGGTGTTGGAGAACTTCGTTACAGAGAGCAAATTTCATAATTGGATCAGCTTACACCTTACTTTTTCTTTTGGGAAAGATAATCTTCAGGGTATCCCGGGTGGCCGGGCATAATCGAAGTTGGATGCCCCGGATCCATCGCAAATACTGAGAACCGTTCACCAATCTTGGCATCCTTGGCCGGACCCCGATGAAAAACAAAGCGATAACGAAGTTTTAGGCTTTGCCCGCGGGGTAGACGATATTCGCCATCTCCGCCAATTTTTTCCGGGGCAAAAGGGTTGGCGGAAATAAGCCCATAGTCTCTTGCATGCCACCATGATTTTTCTCCTTTTCTGGTTAAATTGGAGGGATGGCTCATGAAGGCGATCCCTGCCTGTTTTCCTTCGATCGTTCCGTAATAATGGACCCAGTCTGCCCGTTTTCCCCAGATTCCTTTTCCTTCTCCCCCTTCACTGTTGCGGGCGTTGCCGTAAACTTTTTTCACGCCATGTTTGGGGCTGGGCGTGAGACGCAGATCGGGGTGGGTTCGGATGCCGACAAAGCCGTCCTTGAATTCTTCAAAGATGAGATCCTCATTGGTCGCATGCATGTTGAGTTCCAGGTCGAGTACATGAGCGGTTTCGTCTCCGCTAAAGGTGAGTGTACGGGTGTCTGCTCCGATAATCTTACCGCCGCTGTCCTTCCAGGCGTTTAAGGTTTGAATGAGAGCCCGGTCTTCGCCGGATCTTGTTTCGATCACCTTCAGGTGCTCGACGGTTCCGGCATTTTTATTTTGGTTGTGCCAGAAATTGGCTCCGTTCATTCCCTGTTGCCCAATAAACATGGCCCGATGATGAGGGTGGTCCTTCGCTTCTCCCGCAGTCCCTTCCTTGAGTGGGTAGTCTCGAAGCATCCGGATGTCACCAGGGCCTTGTATGGGCCAGACAATCGGTTGAGCAAGGCGGTTGAAATGGTAAGTGGCAAAGGATTCTCCGCCGATGTTTACCTCAATTTTATCCTTGGTTTGAGTGAGGGTTGCAGGTCGATCACTGTTTGGTCGTTTTAAACGGTTGAGGGTGTAGTAAACTTTGGCCGGAGCATTCAGGTCATCCATGGATGCCCCACTGGTTGATCGTAGTTGGTCGTCGAATTCAATTTGGTAAATTCTGCCGGGCAGGAGCTGATCAATTTTGATTTCGAAGGGACCCTTGCCGGTAAGACTGATTATCTTATGGTCCTTTTTATCCTTTTCGGATGATCCGTAACGGTAGCCATATTCGTAGCAAAAACTGCTAACGGAGAGTTTTTTCTCAAGCTTTTCCGGGTCCGCAACGGGCAAGGTGAAATCAAAGATAAACCCTTGGGTGGTCAGGTTGAAAGTTTTGATATGAAAAGGCATTTTTCCGTTGAAGGTGATTCTCTGTAATCCTTCATCTGGACTTTGCCATCCACGGGTGGTGGATGCGTAATAAATAGTTTTCCCGGATGAATCCATGGCAATCCTGACTCCACCCGCCCGCAATTCTTTGGTATTGAGAAAAAGAGTGGACGCTCCCTGCCAGGCCCCGTCAATTTTCTCCAGCATTACCCGGGTGATGCGCCGTGCATTTTCGTCAGGCACGAGCATTTGGCCTTGGAAAGGCCCAAATTGATCGCTTTCGATAATTAAGGGTTCTCCACAGGAGTTCATGGTGGTTCGGTGTAGTTGCACGGCAGGCTGGTTGTGCAAATCATCCAGCATTTTTCGGGGAAGGAAGATGGGAGGCCCAAATCCTTTAAGGTCGGGATCCCAGACCAGGCTCGAAGGATGGCCGTTGAAAGATCCGGGGCGTACATTGTAAATGGGGGAACCGCCCCGCCAATCTCCCTGGTTGTCCCCGCACCAGATCTCACCATCGGGGGACCGGGTGATTCCGTTGTGCATACGGAAACCGCTGGCGAAGGGGGTGAGTTTGCCGTTTTGATGATAGCGAACCACCCATCCGCGTAAATCATTGGAGGAAAAATTTCTGCCCCTTCTTCCATCTTTGGAATATTTTCCTCTTGAGGTGTAAAAAGTGGGTCCGTTATGGGATGCCGTTCCCAAGGCAATGAAGTAGCCTCCCTCACCGTCCCGGCAGATCGAGTTGGTCTCATGGTAATTTCCACTGATTCCGAAGTTACTGGCGAGGTTGTTATAGCGGTCAGCGACTCCATCCTTGTCCGTATCAATGATCTCAGTGAGTTCAGCCATTTGTGTGACCAGCACATGACCTGGGCCAATCAATTCCATTCCCATCGGGTTGTGTAAGCCGGTTGCAAAGACTTTCCACTGGGTGGACTTGGGGTCTTTGCCTGGTTTAGTGACCAATACATCCCCGCGTCTGAGGCAGGCATAAAGATTTCCATCCCCATCAAACGCCAGACCGCCGACTTCGGGTGGCATGTCGTCTGGAAATGCCATGTTTTCAATTTTGTAACTGGATGTGGAAGCACAAGCCAGCGAGTGGAGTCCAACGAATAAAAGTAGATTAAATTTCATGGTTCTATAAAAAATGGTTAACGGACCGATTTAATGAAAAGAATCAGCGACTCATACTCCGCCTCCTGTAGCTTATAGAGGGGCATCATACCAGCGAGGTATCCCTTGACGGTTTTAGCCATGGGTTTTTGGATGGATTCGCGAATGTATGCTTCGTCCACGGTGAGGGGTTGTGCGGAAAGAAATTCCCTTTTTGCTCCGTAGACGCCTTTTAGGGTGGGGCCATGGTTTTTTCCCCCGTCCAAGGAATGACAGGCAATACATCCAAGTGAGGTGTATAACTTTTTACCGATTTCTAAGGTTGGTTTTTTGATGACTACTTTTGGTTCATCGGATGATAATCTTTCACCCGCATTCGGCCGAATTTCGATACTCAATCTTCCGGGTTTCTTTTGGATTTGTTTAATCTGGGTATTTGGCGATTTAAAATCCAAATTTTCATTGGAAGTGGAAGTGAAATCAAGACGGAGAGTTTGAGTGGACGGTCCAGGGCTCACCTTTACGGATATTGAATGCTTGCCGGATTTAAACTCGTAGGAGGGTAAGCGGTCTTTTCCCAGAGAATAGCCGACATATTTGGGCGAGCCAATTTCCGCGATTGATTTTTCATTAATTCGAAGTGGATGAACACCCTGTGCCTTGTAGAAAACAAAGCCGTATAACTTCGGCACATAGCCAAATCTTTTTCTTTGGCCTGATGCCCGTCCACCCCAGTAATTTTGCATATCAAGGAATCCGTCAGTCCAGGCGTAGAGTAAGCGACACTCTGTAGTGTCCCAGACATAGGATAATGTCTTACCTAGGTTTACCGCAATAGTGGCGGGAACACCATCGATTGGTTCGTATTCCTTTGTCGATTCCTTTCCGCTTCCGGCACTGTATCTAGGGGAATTGGATCCTTGGCTATGGTTCGGCAGGACATATTTGTGGGAGACTCCACCCGAGGGAACATATGTGCGTAAAACCAAAGGTTTCTCGAGACTGCCGAGAGGTTTTTGATCAAAGGTCAGATAGCCTTTTTCTGCGTAAACTGTGGAAGGCTTTTCTTGTGCGTGAACAGAATGGAAGGCTGAGCTATACATATGTAAAGCCAAGACTGTAAAAAATAGTTTCTTGGAATGAGATTTTATCATAATTAAGAGGCGAAGAAGTCTTATGAAATAAGAAAGGTTCGCCTGCCACAAGTAAAATGAATGGAGCAAAAAAGATTTCTTCCTCCACCTGTAGCTTGAAACCGAAAATCTTTAAGTTCCCGCAAAAACTAAAGGAGCATCTTGAATCAAAGCATTTCATTATAATTCAATCGTCTGACCCTTGATTACCTGATAATTAATCAAAGCATGAAATTACAACAAGGGCAGATTTGGCAAAAGGGAAACAATTTTTATCGTATTACAGAATGGAGCCGCATGATCATCCAGTACAAACAAACTCATGCATTGGAACATAAAGAAGGGGAAGTCGTGGAAGTATCTAAAAAAGAATTTTGCCGACTGATCAAAGGTGCCGCACTTGTGGAGCCGCCCTCTTCCTGATTTCTTTTAGCTCGACCAAGCAAAGTAAAGTTCTACAGAAATAAATTATGTCAGTTTCCATAGGTACCCCGTTTCAAAAATCAGCGAAAAAAGTCATGCTTTGCGGTTCCGGCGAATTGGGTAAGGAAGTCGTCATAGAATTGCAACGATACGGGGTTGAGGTGATTGCTCTTGACGCCTATGCCAACGCACCGGCTATGCAGGTAGCTGACCGTTCTCATGTCGTTTCGATGCTCGACGGAGATTCTCTTCGCGAGATTATTCTTAAGGAAAAGCCGGATCTGGTAGTACCGGAGGTGGAAGCCATTGCCACCGATGTCCTTGGGGAATTGGAAGAAGCGGGCGAGGTCACCATTATCCCCACGGCCCGAGCTACCCAGTTGACCATGAACCGGGAAGGAATCCGAAGATTGGCCGCAGAAGAACTTGGCTTAAAAACTTCACCCTATCAATTTGCTGAAACTGAGGAGGAATTTAAATATGCCGTATCTGAGATCGGTATTCCCTGTGTGGTCAAGCCGATCATGAGTTCGTCCGGTAAGGGGCAGAGTACAATTAAAAAGGAAGCGGATATCCAGGCAGCCTGGGATTATGCACAAGCCGGTGGCAGGGCAGGGCGGGGCAAGGTGATTGTGGAAGGCTTTGTGGAATTTGATTATGAAATTACTCAGCTCACGGTTCGCCATGTGGGTGGCACCTCATTTTGTTATCCCATTGGTCATGTACAGGTAGATGGAGACTACCGTCAGTCATGGCAGCCCCAAGTAATGTCGGATACTGCACGAGAGGAAGCACGGAAATATGCTGAAATTATAACTTCCGCTCTTGGTGGTTACGGTATCTTTGGTGTGGAGTTATTTATTCGTGGGGA
>PATX01000053.1 GCA_002713685.1 Opitutia bacterium
AGATGAATCGAACTCTATCTTTCAACAGAGAGCTCAAAGAGCGATTCAACAGGGGGCAAAACAGGAGGAAATTGAAACAAAGAAAGATGAACTTTGGAAAGAAGCCAAAACTCAGGGTGAAGCTCGTGTTAAATTGACCTTAATTTTGAGCAAGATAGCAGAGCAAGAAAAAGTAGATGTTAATAACGAAGATCTTGCAAGGGCTGCCTCACAAGAGGCTATGATGATGAGAAAGGACCCCACTGCCTACATTAAGGAACTATCCAAAGATCGACGTCAGTTACAGCGATTAAGGCAGGATATCCTGCATGATAAAACCCTCAACCTTGTGGCTGAAAAGGCCAAGGAAAGTTCTTTAGAGACAAACGAAGAATCTTCAAAATAATTTACAAACAATCTAATATTTAATTACCATGGGAGCATATTTACCACTACCGTATGTTTATGAACGTGAAGGCAGGCAAGAGCGTGCCTGGGATATTTACAGCAGGCTCCTTCGTGATCGCATCGTGTTCATTGGAACACCCATAGATGACTATGTGGCGAATTCAATCATTGCACAACTGCTATTCTTGCAAATGGAAGACCCAAAGAAAGACATACATGTCTATATAAATTCTCCTGGTGGAAGCGTTTCTGATGGAATGGCGATTTATGACACTTTAAATTTTATGCAATGCGATATAGTAACCTATTGCATCGGGATGGCGGCAAGCATGAGTACTGTTATTCTAGCGGCTGGCACTCCAGGAAAAAGGTACGCACTCCCCAATAGTCGCGTCATGATTCATCAACCCAGCGGGGGTGCAGGCGGACAGACATCAGATATTTCGATCGCAGCGAAGGAAATTTTAAGATGGAGAAAAACCATCAACAATATCTTGTCAAAACATAGCGGCAAATCGATTGGGCAGTTGGAAAAAGATTCCGACAGGGATTATTACATGTCCGCTGAAGAAGCCAAAGATTATGGCTTGGTAGACGAGGTAATTTCACAAAAGCCTTCAGAATAGGAACAAGCTCATGGCAAAGCCCACCAAAATCAACTTTTGCTCATTTTGCGGTAAACCACAGAATGAGGTCAAGAAGATGATTGCCGGGCCTGCGAGCGTATTTATTTGCGACTCTTGTGTTCGCGTCTGCAAAACTATAATCGATCGCGAACTGGGAGAGAATCAGCAGGTCCCCAAGGAATCGAGCGAAAAACCTATTTTCAATTTGCTCAAACCAGCGGCAATAAAGGCCCATCTAGACGAGCATGTTATTGGTCAGGATCATGCGAAAAAAGTTTTGTCAGTCGCTGTACATAATCATTATAAACGTCTCGCAAGTGAGATGGGTATAAACACAGGTCCCGCAGCTAACCCTTTTACGAGCGAAGACCTTAAAGATGTTGAAATTGAAAAAAGCAATGTTCTTCTGCTTGGGCCCACAGGAAGCGGGAAAACTTACCTAGCAAGAACATTGGCGAACCTGCTCGATGTACCTTTTGCAATTGCTGATGCAACAACTCTAACGGAGGCTGGCTATGTCGGGGATGATGTTGAGAACATTGTGTTACGACTCCTCCAATCAGCTGATCAAAATGTTGAGAGAGCTCAGTGTGGGATAATCTATGTAGATGAGATAGACAAGATAGGCAGAAAAACAGACAATGTGTCGATCACTCGCGATGTCTCTGGGGAAGGAGTACAGCAAGCACTTCTAAAAATCCTTGAAGGAACTGTGTGTAATGTGCCACCACAAGGTGGCAGAAAACACCCCAATCAAGATTACATTCAATTAGATACAGCTAATGTGCTTTTTATTTGCGGAGGAGCTTTTGTAGATTTGGATCAAATTGTCGAGCAAAGGCTTGGTAGCCGGATGGTTGGTTACAATTCCGAGATGCCCAAAGATAAAGAGGAATTACTGGGTGAGGTGCGTCCTGAAGATCTGGTCAAATATGGACTAATTCCTGAATTTATTGGACGCCTTCCGGTCGTATCAGTACTTGAGGAACTTTCTCAGCAAGAACTGGTAAGGGTACTGAAGGAAACCAAAAATTCTCTACTTAAACAGTATAGAAAACTTTTCCTGATGGAAGATGCTGAATTGCATTTTACACGCGAAGCAATCCTTAGCATCTGCGAACAAGCTATTTCGATGAAAACTGGAGCGAGGGCCCTTCGTTCGATTATGGAAAATATTATGCTGGATGTAATGTATGACCTCCCCGCACTTGAGGAACCTGTACGCGTCACCATAAGTGCGGCAGTAGTTCGAGGAAAGGGTAAAGCTAAAATCTCTCCCCTGCCAGCAAGCAAGAGAAATGCAGCGTAATATATTTGCCTCAGGGAAGTATTAAGCTGCTCTTCCTCACATTATTTTTGGGAAAAACATCCGATTGACCCAAAAGAGACAATTCTGACCTTATAGATAGTGTTTTCTCAGGACTATCTGAATCAAAATAGAGCGTTTCACTTCTTGATTCACCAGCACTCATATTCCCTAGTCTGAAATTCTTCTCTAAGCCTTTGTAATTTACCTTCAGGCTCATACTCTGAATCCATGCTGTTCCTTGATTTTGAACAGTAACTTGGAAAGGGATGGTACCTGGAGAAGAAAGGTTATTAGAATCAAAATAATAGCCGATAACTGCGGCATCAACTATCCCGGGTGTGTTTCTTTGCTCAAGTCTTCGGAGGTTAACCACTCCCCTGCCCGCCCGAATGTCTTTACCGAGTTTCTCTGCCTCATCTAAATTACTATACAGTGCCTCTAATACACCTTTTTTGTTTTGCGAAGGAGATTTCGATAATTCATGTGCTAGAGCACCAGAAACGAAGGCGGTTGCAATGGATGTCCCACTGAATTCTACGAAATGATTATCCTCCCATGCTGTAACGATGCCGACTCCAGGTGCAGCAAGATCAACCTCAGGGCCGTAACTAGCAAAACTCGAGATCCTGGACTTGGCATCAACCGATGAAACCGCGATAACATCTTTATGTCTTGCCGGATAAAGTACTCCCTCAGTCCCATCATTACCAACTGCAGATACAAGTAACACATCCTTGGATTTTGCATATTGTATAGCTTGATCCATTGCAGCCGAGGAAGAAAACCCTCCTAAACTTAGGTTTATGATATCCGCACCTTGATCGACAGCCAAAACGATCCCCTTGGCAATCGTAAAAGAATCTCCGACTCCATCAGAGTTCAATACTTTAACAGATAAGACTTCACTGGACGGAGCTAACCCTAAAAACGCATCTGTTTGACCGGCAATAATTGAAGCTATACCAGTGCCATGACCAACACCGTCCTCCTCACCGTCATCCAGCAACGACACCTCTCTGTAATTTAATCCAAGCAGAGATTCGTGGTTTATGTCTATGCCGGTGTCGAGCACGGCTATTGTAATGCCTCGACCTGACTCTTGACGATCATCCTGAGCACCAAGCCAGTTCATTGAATGACCTGAAAAAGGCTCTTCCGCTTCAAGAATTCGTTGTTCTGGTAAGGTTGGAAGCTTTAATCGTACATTCTGTTCGAACTCAAATCCATTCTCATTATCAGCTAAAAAATGTGCAAAAGAAATCGGATCATCAACCCTTATCCTGATGGTCCCAAGCGATTCCAGGAAATCAATAATTTCAAATCCATGTTGATACGGCGTGAAATCATATCCTAGCTTATCAGGTTTGCCGATTGTAAGCAAAATATCACTGCCTGCATCTATGATTTGGCTAGTTATTAAGCTCAAATAATTTGCTTCCTCTTTTGTCTTATTCGATGCACCCGTAAGGAGATTCTCTGTAATGATCAAATCATGAGAGAACGATTCATTGGATTCATTTTTTGTGTTAATTAATTTAATTTCATCTAGAGTGAACAACTGTATGGCTAAATAAACACAGGCAATGAATACCAATATTTGCGAAATCAATTTTAATACCCTCATTACTACTACACCCATTGAATTCCGCGTTCATCGCAAATGCAACTCGTAATCTATTAAGAATGAACCCAATCTTAATAGTGGGTCATCGTTTGGCAGGTGCTATTCTCGCACATGCTCTTATTGATGAGGGATTTAAGGTTTACTGTACAGATGCGGAAATCGACCATTCTGCTAGTCGGGTAGCTGCAGGTCTAATTAATCCATTCATAGGTCCAAAACTAAATATCCCTCAGGAATTCAGAGATTGCATTGAGGCTAATTTAAGATTCTTCAAAAAGTGGGAAAAACTATATGGAGACAAACTTTTCAAGGAGGAAACCTTATTAAGAGTCTTCACTTCCGAGCATCAAGTTATTAAATGGAGAGAATTATCTGATTCATCAGAATACGCACAATCGTTCGTTTCTGAAAAAAATTTAAACCAAATGGGCATTTCCGGCAGATGGGGTGCCGGAGAAACCAAATCATATCGACTCGATACAGAAAGGTTTATTGAAAAATCGAAGCAACTGCTGATTTCGATGGACTCATGGATCAAGCCTCGAGAGGCTGATATTAGTTTAACATCCAAACAAACTACTATTTTTGCAGAGGGTTACAATGTTGCTAATAATCCTTTCTTTAACTGGCTTCCATTTGCTCCGGCTCAAGGTGAAATCCTTAAGTTACAGGGGCCCCATTTCCCTGCGGTCAGCAATGGAACATGGTTGTTGCCCAATTGTCATGATAAATACTTAAGTGGCTCAACATGGAAGCATACCGACCTCAATTCAGGTCCCACCCTTGAAGGAAAGAGCGAGATATACAGGAAATTGAAATTTATTCCGATTAACCAATTCCAGGAATTAGATCACCTTAGCGGTATTAGGTCAGGAACCAAAGACCGCAATCCAATCATTGGTCGTCATCCAAAACTTCAAAACTTATTCATTTTTAATGGATTCGGCTCACGGGGTTCCACGACAATCAAGTTAAGTGCAAATCACTTGATTAATCTTCTTGCCAGAAATATCGAGTTACCCAGTAAAATAAACCTTAATAGATTTATGGACGACTACAGGGAAATAAGCGCATGAGACTAGTTGAGTGCGCTAAATCTTATATCAAATCATCTGTTTCAAATGGTTCTTTGTGCATTGACTTAACATGCGGCAACGGACAGGACACACTTTTCCTCAGTAAATTAGTTAAAAAGGAAGGAAAGGTTTATGCCTTCGACATACAGCAGCAAGCCGTCCAATTTACTCGAAATCTGCTTAGAGAGCATAAATACATTTCTCAAGTCGAAATCTTTCAGCAATGCCATAGTAGCTTTACAGAACATTTGCCTCAAGAATTGAAATATAAGATTTCTGCAGTTATGGTTAACCTTGGCTATTTACCAAAGGGAAATCATCTCATCACCACAAACCCAAGAACAACTTGTGCGGCTTTAGTAAAAGCTTATGAATGGTTAAGTGTAAATGGTGTAATCTCAGTCATCACATACCAAGGTCATGAAGGTGGAATAGAGGAAAATACAGCTGTGAAGAACCTGATCAGCCAGTATCATTGGGATTGTAAAACAGAATTTGGTAACAAAAAGCAAGACTCCCCAATCCTTTACATGATCAGGAAGAAGTAAACGGGTCCACAAGATCTATATCCTCGTCATAATTAACACCTTCAATACCAAAACCAAAAAGCTTTAAGAATTCACTTTGATATTCTTTAAAATTCGTCGTTTGGTTTAAGTTTTCAGTAGTGATCGTCGCCCAAGCCTTCATAACCTCGTCCTGAACACCCTGATCCATTTCCCAGTCATCAAGCCGAATTCGGTTGGTATCATCGACCAAAACCTCACTTTTTTCATTATATAAACGATCTCTAAACATGCGGACAATTTGCTCAATACAGCCTTCATGAGTCCCTTTTTTATGCATAATCTTGAAAAGTAAAGAAACATAAAGTGGCACAACGGGAATAGCCGAACTTGCTTGAGTGACGACAGCTTTATTTACCGATACATACGCTCTACCTTCGCACAAATCATTCATCAGTTGAGTTAAATCAGTAGCAGTATCCTCCAGGTCCTCTTTCGCTCTTCCGATGGTTCCGTTACGATAAATCGGCTGCGTAACTGCAGGTCCAATATAAGAGTAGGCTATATTCATGCACCCTTTAGCCAATAAATTTTCCTTTAACAAAAATTCGGTCCATAATTTCCAGTCTTCCCCACCCATTACCTTTCGGGTACTTTCAATTTCATCGATCGATGCAGGGTCAATTGAAATCTCTTTCACCTCTTCTTTATCAGTATCTAAACTTTTATTTCGGTAAACAGCATCTATGGGTTTCAAGCAAGCTCGATAAGCCTGACCGCTTTCAGGATCCGTACGCCTAGGAGAAGCCAGACTGTAAATAACCAAGTCGAACGCCCCACCCATTTCTTTAGATTTCTGAAGAACCTCAAGCTTGCATTCTTTGGAAAACGCATCCCCGTTAATATCAAGATGCTTAGAACTTAAACTATCGGTTAACTTATTAAAGGCTAATGAGTTATAAAAACCCGCACTTGCGGGCTTATCAGGTTTAGGCGGTCGCTCAAAATACACTCCTAAAGTGTCCGCTCCCGCAGAAAAAGCTGAGGCAATTCTACTTGAAAGTCCGTAACCTGTAGAGGCTCCGATCACAAGAACTCGCTTAGGGGATGTTTTATTTTCTAAAATAGCAGATCGTGCAATTGCCACTTGTTCCTTGACCGAAGCCATGCATCCTATTGGGTGCGAGGTAATACACACAAATCCTTTTATTCTTGGTTTTACTATCATCTTCTATTTTAAGTTAAGAGAAACTCATTCATAGCACCGATTGTGCCTAAGCAAAATGACTTATTACCAACTACACTGATCCCTTTTGTGAATTATAAAGAAAGAAGCCTCATTTCCAGTTTTACAGGTATGCCTATCGCTGAAGATCCACGAAAAAAAAAAGATCCGGTTAGGTTCAGCAATGTCATTGAGCGAGTTTGGGAATCGTGGAAAATTGGCACTGATGTATCTCCAGAACAGAAAATTTCGGAAAACTGGAGCAAATTAGTGGGTGTTCAGTTAGCAAATAAGTGTGCTCCTGAAAGGCTGGACCCAATAAAGGGATATTTAATTATACGCTGTTCAAGTAGCACCGTGAAACAAGAATTAACTTTCAAGAAAAAATTATTGGTAAAAAAGATATCAGCACTAGACCCTAGCTTTGAATTATCTGACATAAAAATTCATTAATTCAATCTTAGGCTTCATGCAGATGTTCGACTGTTTTGTAACTCTTTGCAACATATCGAAACACAAAAGCAGTAATCAAAATCAAAAAAGTCCAGAACCACAATTCCTGTGATTCAGTCATTTTAGAAGAACCGTCGCTATCCAATAGCAAAAACTTAACTTGTGAAGTCAGAAAGTTGCCGAGAGAGACCGTGAGCAGGAAAAAGGCCATTACTAAAGATTTCATGTTCGTTGGGGCCTGCGTATATGCAAACTCCAAGCATGTAATCGATATCATGACTTCTGACGCAGTGAGGAAAAAACATCCTAATATCTGCCAACCTACTGACGGGAAGGTACCGATATCTATAAAATGCTGAAGAACAGAAACTATCGCAAAAGCAAAGCCCATTACCCAAAAACCAATCGACATCTTCCGTAGTGCCGTAAGATTAAGAAACCTTGAGATAAATGGATAGATGTAAAAAGAAAAAACTGGGATAAGTATAAGAATGAAAAGAGGATTCCATACAGCCGCAACTTGAGATGCCAGCATTTCTTTACCGCCAAAAAAGGGAACCCAAGCAGGCAATACCCGATCCAAACTTCTTGCCTGAATTTGCCATGTAGTTCCGATTTGGTCAAAAAGAGCCCAAAACATTATCACAAACGAAAAAATCAAAGTCAGTCTGAAGATTGGCCTTAGGCTTTGTATAGAGAAAGTTTCTCTAAAATAAATTAATCCACGGGGGGGGATATGAGCAAAATTCTTTCTACCAAGCCAAAAAAACAAAGTTGCCAATGCCATTAAAACTCCTGGTAAACCGAAAGCATAATGGACTCCAAATATTATTTCATCTTGTTTTTTCTCCCCAACTAGAAATTCCATATACGGATAGATTTTTCCGCCAAAAGAACCAATTGAGTTTCTAGCTTCTAGTAAAAATGGGGTCAGTAAGCCGGACAGGAAAGCACCAAGATTGATGGAAAAATAAAACCATCCAAATACCTTCGAGAGCAAATTCTTGTTCCCAGAGGAAAATTGATCGCCGACATGAGATGAAACACAGGGCTTAATCCCCCCTGATCCAATAGCAATAAGTGCCAACCCTGCGAAAAGCCACAATCTAGTATCTCCGGAGTAGCCCATAAATGCCAAAGATGCATGGCCAAGACAGTATACAAGTGAAAGTATTATAATCGTTAGATACTTCCCCAAAAAAGCATCTGCCAAAATACCGCCCACAATGGGGAAGAAATAAGCAGAAGCAACGAAGAGGTGATTCCATGCTTCAGCCTCTTTTATCGAAAAAGTATCCAGTCCCCCATCCGGTTGAACTAAATAGGTCGTCATGAAAACCAATAATATGCTTTTCATTCCGTAAAAAGAAAACCTTTCTGCAGCCTCATTACCTATTATATAAGAAATACCGGGAGGCAATCCTTTCGTTTGTAAGGGCTTATTTCTAAATGAGCTCATACAATTAATTTCTTTCAAGTTTTTCCTGGGCCTTTTTCCTAGCTAGCTCAGTATCGAGATCAGACATTATGTGTGGATCTATCTGACTACTGTTTGGTTTTTCCGAATCATCTAAAAAATTATCAGACTTCCATCTTTTTAGTATCTCTCTAATAAAGAACATCGAATTTAAGAACAGAAGCACAGAAGAGAATATTCCCAAAAAAGAGGTGAAAGGTGTAAAAAGAGAGAAAATTGTAACTAAAAAAGATAAAAAGAAATTTAATCCGCAAAAATAAAGGAAAAAGTTTCCTGAAGAAAAATTCATGTAATTCTAAAGTTAAGCTTTATGCCTAATGGACTTGCCACAATGCATTTTTTAAAAAAGAAATAGTATATGTATATTAAAACTTTCATCACTTCATTGCTCTTACTATTTTTATGTTCTTGTGAGCAACTGAAAGATGCACAACCACTAACGAAAGAAGATAATGGATCTTCGCAATTACCTGCCGAAGAAGCCACTCCCGTTGATGATTCAAGTGTATCCCTCCTCCCCTTAAACGACAAAAAAGAACCTGCGAAAATAATGGTCCCCAATCCAGTTGCAGTTGTTAAAGAAGATACGCCAACGCTGGATTCTGAAGATGTATCCAATCCTATTCAGCCTGAATTTAGTGAGGAACTATTATCAGCCGTCTCAAATTGGAATAAAATTCCCCAATCAGTCTTCCCTTTGTCTGCTGTAACCATAAAACAGAACGTAGACTTTAGTATAAAAAACAACTCCGGGGAAATCATTGCCAAGTCGACTATCCCCGAGGGTTCAGAAGTGGTTGTTGTAGGTGCAAACAGCAAGCAGCTCTTGATTGCTCCCAGCAAGAGTGCAAAAATGAGAGGAACTATCAATATGGACAACACAGATTTCAAACTTGGTGTTGCATACCTTTTTGATCTTAGAAAAAGGCAACAGAAGGAATATCAGGAACATCTCAAAAGAGAGAAAATGAAACTAAGTGCCAAAGTAAGCACTGATAAACCTTCTCCGGTGCAAACTGAGGATTTATTTGAGGACATACCAATACCTGGTGATTTTGGTCACGGCAAATTCTGTATATGCAATGATTGTAGGACACAAAGAGCTAACATGGCTAAAGATTAAATTTCATGGACAAAAAAAAAGGAAAAAAGAACATTAGAGATGTACAAATTGGCGATTTTGTAAGGCAATTAAAAGCAACCAATGGGAAAAAAAAATGCGGGGAGGTAGTAAGCATTCTTCAAGATAATGTAGGGGATCCAACCTTGGAATGCATTGAAGTTCACCCAGATGAACTGACTCCTCTCGAGAAGGGATCTGATGGAATACGCAATTTTAAAGCAAAGCGATCAAAACTCAAAATATACACCCCTAGGAAAACTTTATTCGCGAAGAAGACCTTCGAAAAAGGTGATGTAATCCAATATAAAAGAGGCGGCACAATGAAGTACGGTAGGATTGTTTGCTTCGTGCATCCCGATGGACTTTATTCAACTTCACACGAAGAAGGCTATAATGGTAAAGACCTATTGGAATGTGTAGAAATAGATAAAAAGCCAGGACTCCTGCAAAAAACAGGTCCTGATGGTGAGCCAAAACGCTTTCAGGCTCAAGGCGATCAGTGCAAGATAATGGAGGTGATTACAGTTAATGCGAAGGGCGAACCTACAACCATGCACCGACTGAATATCCCTGAAGACGAAATGTAAATCAGGAATTTACTCTCCCTTTGAAATAAATATCTAAATCTGTTTTCCTCAGCCTTACATTGCTTGTTTTATCGCATTTGTAAGCGTTAAACTTATGATTGCCCTTACGATTGGATGTGAGCTGATAGGATACACGTACCCCAGAGCTTTCCCACTTGGTCATGCACCAAACAGCTCCATATACAATTCTTAAGTAGTCGATAGCTTCAGATCTTGTGAGATAATACTCTCCCTTAATCTTTTTTACCACTTTAGGGTGATAGAGCTAAGTATAATGAGTTAAGCCAACGAGTCGTAGTCGCCTTTTTTAATTTTCTGGCAAGTTGCAGTTGAAACCCCAGTGATCTCTGCTACATGGCTAAGGGTATTCCCGGAAGCAAGTAGTTCCTTGGCTTGTCTAACGACTTCCGGAGTAACTTTCGCACGCTTACTTCCGATACCAAATTTTGCGTTAAAAGCAGATTTAGCTATTGGAGGTAAGCCATTAACATAACACTCGAGGTAGTCAACCACACCACGAAAAACTTTCCTGCCATCGTCCCTTCGATGCTTCTCGTGGTCTTTTTTTATTAAATCGTAAAGAGCAGATTGATCTACTTTAGTAGATTTTTTTACTTCTATTTGTTTTTCAATTTTACGCTTTAAACGTTCAAGATCTTTAAGTGAATGATTTTCGTCTATATTCATAATATAATTTTTTATAAGTTGTATAGTTTCTGTAAAGATATTTCTAAATATTTCTATCTAAACTTCTGTATTGTATTGCCTCAAGAAGATGATTTTCTTGTATACTACTAGACGATTCTAAATCAGCAATTGTCCGTGCAACTTTAAGTATCTTATTATAGGCTCTAGCAGATAAAGATAGTTTATTAATAGCGTTTTTAAGAAGTTTTTTTTCACTTAAACCTATTGAGCAAACTTCTTCCATTAATTTTGGAGGAATTATAGAGTTAGTACAAAACTCTACTCCTAGCTTTTGGCATCTTTGTTTTTGAACATCCCTACAAGTCTCAACTCTTTTCCTGATAGAAGATGAGTCCTCCCCTTTTCTTGCATCTTGTAACTCTTCGATCTTCACAGCTGGTGTCTCTACATGAATGTCTATTCGATCCATGAGCGGCCCACTTATCCTTGACCTATATTTTTGAATTTGGGGCATAGAACAGCGACAGGTATTTTTCGCGTCACCCAGATAACCGCATGGACAAGGATTCATTGCAGCAACAAGCATAAATTTACAAGGTAGGGTAACTTTACCAGCACTTCTTGAAATCGTCACCTGACCGTCCTCCATAGGTTGACGCAACACCTCAAGTGCCGAACGCTTGAACTCCGGCAATTCATCAAGAAAAAGAATCCCATTATGAGCAAGAGATATTTCTCCGGGACCCGGAATTGAACCTCCACCGAGCAGACCAACATCGCTAATTGTGTGATGAGGCGTTCTTACAGGTCTAACCATCCCCTTGCTATGCAAAAGTAGGTCGCTGCCCTCAACTGAATATATATTTAAAATTTCCAGAAACTCTTCCAATTCGGGCTTTGGGAGTATTGAAGGGATTCGCTTAGCAACCATAGACTTTCCAGCACCAGGCGGTCCAATTATAAGTAAGTTATGTGCACCTGCAACGGATACTTCCAATGCACGCCTCAATCCATACTGTCCCTTAACATCTGCAAAATCATCGATTTGAGAATTAATTGCATATTCAAAAAATGGTGATTCCTTAGGACTCAAGGCACTAATGGAAGTTTGGTCATTAAGAAAAGTAATTGCCTGGGCTAGGCTCTCCACTGGGTAAACCGCTAATCCATCTATCAAGCATGCCTCCATCGCTGCTGCTCGAGGAAGAATCACTCCTTTCTTCCCCATCTCTTTAGCTAAAATTGCCATAGCTAATCCTCCTCTAACTTTTCTTACTTCACCAGAAAGCGCGAGTTCGCCGGCAATTAAAAAGTCATCAAGATCTGTACATTCGATTTGGCCAGTTGCAGCAAGTAGAGTGAGGGCGATTGGTAGATCAAATGCAGCCCCTTCCTTTCGAATATCACCAGGAGCTAAATTTATCGTCACATGTGTCCTCGGCTTACTAAAACCTGCGTTACCAATGCTTGAAAAGACTCTGTCCATCGATTCCTTGACAGTTGCATCAGGCAACCCAACTAAAACACACCTTGGATCTCCTTTCTCGCCGCTATTAGCTTCCACAGTCACCATTATAGCGGAAACTCCCGAAAGAGTTGCAGATAATGAAGTCGAAAGCATAAAAGTTATTCTCTATCTCGAATTAATTTAGAAACCTCTCGGAATTTTGAGTGAGTTGAGCTTCCCAAAATTGAGTATACCGCTGTTTCTAACGGAATAACATTGCAACCGAAAGAACAAAGCTGTGCTAAAGCAACTTCCCTATCAATAGAACGCCTTGCACCGACACAATCAGAAATAATGGTGACCTGGAGATTTTCCCTTAGTGCATCCAAGCAAGTTTGGTAAATGCAAATAGGCACTTCTATTCCAGATAAAAATAAATGATTAATATTTTTTAACTCAATCCATTCAACGAAAGACTTGCACCCAAAAGCAGAAAATGTGTCTTTCGGAAATACTGGTGTTTGGGTATTTTGAGCGAAAATTGATGGTAATGTAGCGCCTAACTTTTCTGGCACCTGCTCTGTAAAGCATTGATGAATATTTAAAAGGTCGAAAGTTTTTAACTGTAAAATTGCTGATAATTCAAT
>PATX01000054.1 GCA_002713685.1 Opitutia bacterium
CCAATTACCAAGATTTTCTTTGTACACCCATGCAGAAAAACTGGTGGCACCCTCAATTCGAAAATCGCCCACCTCCAGATAAGCGAGGTCACCTCCATCGAACTTGAGTGCCGTACCGAATTGCCCACCAAGGCCTTCCGTCCAGGTCGCACCTCCGAAAACTTGCCCGACTGGTGAAAAACCAGTCGAGTCATAGGCTTCCACTCCCTGGCCCTCGTCAAGTCTCCAATGTCCGATTAAATCTTTAGCGACCAGTGGTGTGGACAATTGTAAAAGTACCGATTCACCACCATTACCAAGAATCTCTCCGCGAAGGATAGCCGATGAAGTGGTTTGGTTCACGGCTGAGGCTGAGATCACTTGCGGCAAGGCAACCGTTCGAAACTGGCCACTCACATCCGACCAGTCCGAATAGGCACTACCCTTAGCCTGTACTTGATAAAAAATTGTTTGCCCGGACCCGAAACCGTCAATCACCAGAGTACCAACTCCAGCTGATTGTGTACCCAGGCTTTGTTGATTTTCCCACAGACCGGCATTTTCACCATGATCGAAACTTCCCCAATAAAGAATAATTTCTGGCTGGGTACCATCATAGGAAACCAATTCATAAGCGATCGTTGCATTCGACTCGGTTATGGACATAGCCGGTTTCGTAACCACGATCGGGGGAACGGTCTGAGATTCCGTCGTAAAACTGCGAATGGCACCCGCACCCGCAAGTAACTTAATCTCCGAAGAGCTTAGTTCCTCGTAGAAAAGTTGCACCCGGTGCATTTCACCAGAAAAGTCACCCCAGGGGTTTCCACGATCCGGACGGGCACACCCAAAGGATAATGGCGAAGTACCACTGCTTTCAAGTCGGCCATTATACTGAGTCCATGTGTTGATTTTGGAACCATCCAAATAAACAGCCAATTCGGAGCCATAAGACAGGGCCAGATGATACCATACACCGTTGGTAACCCCGGCCTCAAAACGGACAGTCTGATCAGTTGCCGCCGTTCCTGAATCTACATAAATCTCCAATTGAGAACCCTGACTACCAATCTCGAAATTATCATTAGAGCCGTTACTCGATTGAGCTACCAGTATGTTATCAATACCGTGATTTGTGGCTTGTAAAGAGCTGTCCGCAGATCTTTTAAACCATAATGACAAGGTAAAACGGTCAATTTGATCCATTTCATCAATATCTCCAAAACTTACATAATCGTTTGTACCATCAAAGCTCAACACTTGTCCTTTTTCTGGACTATTTGAAACGGAAGCACCAACAATAGTGCCATGTATGCTTCCGGTTTGATCCAACGCCACCGAACCAGAATCATTTAATTCCCAAAAGTGTGTTGGAGTTACCGACAATGCATCTCCAAGGGAAGTACCCGCAGAATTTACTAGCTTGGCTTGGTAATAATAAGTTGTGGATGGAGACAGCCCCGTAACTAAAGATGAGGAATAACCGATATCAGATACATTGATCACTCCCGTTTCCGTAAAAGAAGAAAGCATCGAATCAGTCCCATACATAAAACTTAGATTTCCATCCATCCCCCCAAGATCAAACACATTGGCCTGTAATCTGGAGGAGGTCGAACCCACCTGGGTCGCATCAGCAGTCTGAACTCTTGGATCTTCTGGCAGAACCTCTATATCAAAGGTGCCTGAAATACTTCCCCATTGGTTCGTTGCTGTAACCGAGACTTCATAAGAACCTGCTTGCTCTGGAGTACCACTAAGTACAAAGCCAGGCTGCCCCGATGGAGTTGAATATTTGTAAGGGTGCTGGTCAGGCAACAGCTCCTTCATCTCCCAGTTTTCAGACAGATATCCCTCAATTTTCTGTTTTTCAGTTAATTCCAGTACCCGGGGATAAAGAAGAATTTCTCCTGCCAACCATTCAGTATCTCCATTGATTCGGTCAAAGACCGCCTCTGGACGCCAGTTACCGGAAACATTTGTGGCTAAAACTTCACCATTAACCCGGATTTCATAACCATATCTCGATACCGTCCAGACCACCAATGATTTGACCTGGGTAGAAACCGTGGTTGTCAGTGCTGGATTATTGTCACTCCATCGGCGGAGTCCCCATCGCCCGTTATGAATCATTCTCCATCCCTCGAAAGTAAAAAGCTCACGCTCAGGAAATGAAAACCCGGTTTCATAACCGACCAGAAAAGCAGTAATGGGCATGCTCACTCCTTCGGGGATCTCGAGAGACTTTCCGTAATTAAACAACACCATTTTCTTGGATGTGGTAGGATCAAAGGCAACTAAAGGAGATTTATCATAAGAGCTTTCGGCATCTCTTTGGTTTTCCGATTTATCTTTCCAACCACTGACTCTGCCCGAATCATAAACAGTATTTCCCGTCACACTGAAATCGCCTGCACCTTCGTTGTAAAGGGATGCGATTTGACTGGAGTCAACCTCCACACTGTAAATTCTGAAATCATCGATCGAACCATTAAAATCACCCCATTGATCCGAGAAAATTCTACCCATGCCCAGGGAAAGGGGCGAATCCTGCGAAGAATCCAGCAATCCGTCATATGGAGTTTGATTGAGTCTCTCTACTCCATCCACAAATACTTTCAATCCATTACCATAGGTCACCGCAAGATGATGCCAGGTCCCGTCACTAATATTAGCACCACTTGTTGCATATCTGGCATCCTGCCCTCCTGAACCGGAATCCAAGTAAACTTCAATCTCACTTCCTTCGCTTCCGATTTCCAAGTTGTCGTTGTCATAGGAACTGGATTGAGCAACCATCAAATTATCAATTTGGTTATTGGTCGGAATTCCAATCATTTGATTATTTCTTTTAAACCAAAAGGTAATGGAAAATGCATCCGGTCTGTCCAAGCTGGCAACTTTTTCAAACACCAGTCCGTCATTATTTCCATCAAAAGAAACAGCACCTCCGACTTTCCCACCCACCCATTGGGCCTGATCAATCAACCTGCCATGATGCCCATTTCCAGAAACATCATAGGCAAGGGAACCATTCGTCTCATCAAAAGGCAGATAAAGAAGTAAATTATCCAGGGCAACCGTATCATTCCGATCATACACTTGGCCGACATGGGTAATTAAACTCCCATTGGAGTCGGCATCATACCACGCATAAATACCTGGAATTTCATCGGGTAAAAAGGGAGATTCATTGCTTATTCCAGGAGGTAAGCCATTGATAGTGTAGGTCAATGTGGAGGACTCACCAAGATCCAGACCTTTGATTTCCTCACCATAAGTCAGGGCTGCCACTGATAAACTTGGCAGGGTGGGGGACACGACTTTAGTGTAAGATCCAGCCATACCAAGTCTAACGCCATCCCTGGCTGCTTCATAATCGACCACACCGGGATCTCCCTGATAGAGGTGATAAACATCCTCACTCCCAAAACCCTTATTGTAGAGACGAACATCATCAATAATACCTAGAAAATACCCCCCATTTCCGTGATCCGGAGCAGCCCCGATGTAAAGATCAGATGAGTAATCAACCATCAATTCATTAAGCACCCTCCGCTCATATCTCTGCGTGCCTGTCGCAAAACTCCCATTCACATAGGTACGGGCGTATTTTCCGCTCAAGCCCGAATTAGTGAAAACAATGTGATACCATTTCTTCCACTGAGAAACATAATAATCCGGGACCCCTTCATTCCAATTGGTACCTTCACCAAAACGATGATGGAAGTAAGGGCGGGTTCCATGACTGGATGCCCCCTGCCAAATTGAATGTATCCGACCTTCTGCACCGTTTCCCCTGCCAAAAAGTCCAGTCCACCATTCGTTATTTCTCTCAGGGTAATACCACATGGAAACGGTATACTCATCAATGGCTAAGGCCTCATTATATGAGATGGTAATCTTGTCATCGTCACCATCGAAATAGAAAGCCTCTCCTTTTTTACCTGCTCTTCTCTCCGGAGAGCCGGAGATTACGCCATTTAGATTTACATTTCCCTGCACATTAAGAGCCGTGTTACTGGAAGAATCATCATCAAGTGTCCAGTGTGCCACCAGATCTGCTGAACGATAATCCGTATGCACCAGAGATAGGTTTATTCCACCGCTCGCATTGGTCTCACCATCAAAAATCGATCCATTCGAGAGTAGAGCAATACGACCTCCTCCTCCTGCACCGGCCAAACTGGCATCCCCGGTCGCATTGCCTCCTTTCGCTTCAATTTTACCCAAGTTATTAATGGAAGAGGCCTCAATGCGAATAGCTCCACCGGAACCACCGGCTCCCGAGCCATCATAATGAGAAGTCCCCACTCCTCCATTGGCAGTGATGGATGCATTGGCTTCCAATCTAAACGATCCCTGCGCAAGGATGGATATTGCACCACCACCCCCACCTGCATTTCCACTACCAGCAATGGCATGGCCACCGCCGGAACCACCAACCAAGTCCGTAATCAAATCATCACCGTAAACAAGACCAGGAACACCACCACTGAGACCACCGGATCCGACTCCTCCGTAACTTCCACCCCCGGTTGATTTTCCAATTTCATAACCACGACCACCACCGGGGCCTTGGCCATTAAGAGCCGGGTGTAAATTTGCAAATAAATCGGTATTGCGAAGTCCACGCCCTGAAGCCCACCCTCCGGGACCACCCTGTCCGGAGTAGATCCCCTGCTGGCCACTGGTTCCATTTAATGAAAGATCCGAGGCGATGGAAACATTACCATCAACAACCAGCTTGAGCGCATTTTCACCGCGAATCTCGACCACGACATCGGAGCCAATTGACAGGGATGAGAAATCAAAGCGACAAATGGAATATCCATACCGAAATCCACCATTTTCAATATAATGAGAAGAAAGTTGGCCCGTACCACCATTACCCCGATTATCATACCATGCCCCTCCTGTATCAAAGACTAAGGTTCCCGATTGAATCGACAAGGACTGGATAGGAGTTGCTGATTTCTTTCCGATGAAGAGGCTACCGGGATAACCAGGTGCTCCATCCGCATTACCATTCCCTCCGTTTAAATTTATCATTCCCTGAACTAGATTTCCATCTGCCAGTAAGGCGACACGACCTCCACCCCCAGCACCGCCGGCATCACGCAAATAAGTGGAACCAGGTTCCCGGGCATCAGCACCGGGTGCATCTCCGCCCTTCACTTCGATGAAACCAAGATTTTCAATCTCGTCAGCAACAATCCGAACAGCTCCACCTGAACCTGCACCGCCCGAGAAATTGGCTCCGATGGAAGGATTAACAAAAACGGTCCCACCATTCATAGATATTTTCACTCCGGGATTGATGGTGGCTTTCCCGGACACAACAAATTCGATTGCCCCCCCTCCGGCACCTGCCTCCCCGCCGTTACCTAATCCACCACCTGCCCCCCCCATTAACAAATCAAGTCCACCACTGCCGTAACGGATACCTGCGGGCCCGGATGCTCCACTGCCTCCTTCACCGGCAAAAGACCCACCTCCTCCAGTGATTCCTCCGGCTCCGGTCGATCCCAGACTTTCTCCCTTACCAGGGCCCATTCCACCTGAGAACCCGCCCAAGAACCCACGCCCCATACGAAGCCCTTTGGTTGGATCATCCGCATAATAACTATCATAGCCATCCGTAAGGGTGCCTCCGGGTAAATGGGGAAGTGCTGGGATTGAAGAACCTGAAAAGCTTTTAGCGACAGTAAGATTACCATCTATGAGAAAAGACAGTGCATTAACACCACTCAGGCGAATCTCTTGTAGGTTTTGACCAAAAAGCAAACTTTCCGAAATCTGAAAAATGGCTTTGGAAACTTTCCATGACGACCCGTTGGGGGCAAGATAGCTGTAAGAGCTAATATTCGCATCAAAAACCTTTGATTCTCCAGCACCATCATTTCGGTCCCAGAAAATCCCTGCACCGATACCATACTCGTCATCTCCTGTATGAATCCGTAAAATCCCCTGATCAAAACGAAGAGTGCTAAAACTTCCCACATTTGACCAGGAAGACAGAGAATTATCCGCGTAGAAACGATAATAATAAGTTTTTCCACTGTCCAAGTTACCCAGCAAAACTTCAACGGCACCCTGATCCCTAAGGCCTAATAAAAGTTCATACTCCCAGCTTCCGGTGTTCATCCCGGCATCACTCAATCCATAGTAGATTTTAACCTGATTGGGAACACCGCCGGCATCCCGGAGCATTCCCTTAATTTGAGCTCCCCGTCCAAAAACATCGATAACATCACCAGCATCAATAAATGGTGTGGTTACACTATCCTGAATACTCAAATTCAAACTTGCCGTGGCTGCCCCGTTGGCATTGGACGCGGTAAGAGTTAGTGAAATATCCGAAACGGCATCCGTCGTATTTCCTTCCAAAAGACCGGTTGCTGAGTTGAGAGTCACACCATTTGGCAGGATTCCTCCACTCAGGGTATATTCAAAAGCGGGGGGATGGCTAGCTATCAGATAGGTGAAGGCTTGTCCCCTCACAATGGTTAGGTTTAAGTCTTCAGGCAAAATGGGGGCCAATTGATATTCCAGGTCATAAGCAAACAATTGTCCGCCAACCCGCTGATTTTCGTATTCATAAGCAGCCCAGGCCGAACCTCTATACTTATTCGATAGCCTTACTTCATCCATTTGGCCTGACATGGTGACGGAATCATCATGGGCCGCCCCCAAACGCAGATCGATCCCCGAACTCGTGGATACGACTCCATCCACAGAAGAAATAGATGCATCCACCCGACGACCATCAACATAGAGCCTGGTTGCATTGATATCAGAAGCAGCCCCTGGGTAAGAAACAACCAAATGATGCCAAGTATTAGCTTGTAACGAAGTAATCCCCTGACGGACACCCCCACTACCGTTAATCACTTTGGGAGCCATTGAATCCCATGAAAACGCCCAACGATTTAAGTTATCTCCCCAGGTAAGTAGCGGACCACCAGAATCAACGGACTGCATCCACAAACTAATTGTCCGAGCCTGATCGCTAAGCAAACCCTTGTAACTGGTTGCAGATAAATATCCCGAACTTGAAAGACTAATGCCTTTCCCGATAAGACCAGAATTGCCAGTCGTAACGGTACCCGAAACGGAGGTATCATGGCCTCCGCTTGAATCATCCTGATAATCATCCAAATGCCAAACCGCCTGATATTCAGACCAAAAATCGTAAGTAGGCAGCGTTGTGTTATCCTCATTACCCCAATAAGCAAAAACACGAGTATCTGATTCCAAAGAGGGCACTTTCACCCAAACCAATGACTCTCCGGAAGCATTCCACTCGTCAATAACAAAGGGGAGCTCGTCATGGTTTTGATCATAAAAACGTAAATCCCCACCGGTCGAAGGATCGGCAAATAATTGCCGATCGAAACCAGCGGGAGAATTGGATGCCAACCTCACTAAAATTGGAAAATTTTCCAAAGAACCTCCCAACCACTTATTTTTCAAATAAGTTTCCAGCTTCGTAATCTCACTGATAGTCAAGGCACGATTAAAGAGTAGCACTTCAGCAACTTCAGATTTTGAAAACGAATCATTCGCATTCGCACCTCCCAGACCCAAGAACCTTGGCTTTGAATCCGCCGAAAAAGAGACGGAACCAGTGGCTATTTCATAACCATCTCTCCGTAAACTTACGGCTCCTGCCTGATCAAGATTTCCACTGAGCAAATGCCAACTGTCATCTGCGGATGGACCAGACAAAACGGTGCTACCCAATTTCCAATAGCCTGATTTTTCGCCTCCAAGTCCAAATACCCAATCAGACCCGACAGATGCGATGACTGCATTATTTTGTCCGCCTGTGTGACGGGCTACCGTCAATATAGTATAATCATTGAGCAAACCTCCAAAATCATACGAAGAAAACATCTGTGACATTCCATCAAAACGAACAATTTTGATACTGCTCCCCAAGGAACTTTCTATCAACTGAGGAGCACCACGCACTCGATCCAATCCTCTTTCGTTGCCTGAAGAATCAGGCCAGTTATCCAGTAATGTGCCATTCTGTTCATACAATTGACTGGCATCCAAATGCATGGTCAATCCAGGGAAGTCTGATGGAACCTGTCCCAGGGAAGAAAAATTTGGAAAAAGCTCTAGCTTTGCAGAAAAGGCAAATGGGTCCAATATATGGAGACGATGAGTTTGTGAAGTGGAGGCAGCGGGGTTTGATGCGATAATCGAAATATCGAATTGCCCGCCCGATTCCGGCACACCAGACAAAATACTGGATGAGGCATTAAAATCGATCCCTGCAGGTAAACCAACGATGCTGACGGAGGATGCATAACTAGTTTTCAATAAGAATGACGAGAAACTACCCCGAGCCCAGGACGAGGAAGAATCGGATGAAATAACCGGGGTTTGCGGATCATAAAGGAAAGAGAGGCTTCCATCGTCGAAAGATTCACCTGAATTGGCTGTCTTCACTTGGCTTCCATCAATAGAAATGGTCAAATTCTGCGAGTTTCCATTATTATCAGGGAACAACTCGAACTCATAAATACCTGTTCCCCGGGAAACCAGGTTCAGGGGAGTGGCATTGGGGCTTGAGATATCACTAAGTTCAAAAGCATCAGCTCCGCTTTGCGAAACAGCAACGGGAATTCCGTCTTCCAGAAATTGAACCTGTATTATTTTGGGAAGTTGGAAATCCTGGGGAGTGGTCAGCTGAATCGTCCTGCGATTAAAATCGCCGAGCCCATCTCCATAGAGTTTTTCGATTTCCTGGGAAACAAGAGCAGTTCCATAAATTCTAAAATCATCAATCTTCCCCCTAGTGGAAGTGGATTGGTAATCGTCGGTGGGACCCAGACGAAAGCCATTTATAAGGGGGAAGGGCAGATTACCTGCAAAAGAGGATAGTGAGTCAAATTGACCATTGATAAAGAATTGGGCTTTTTTGGAAGAGAGATCATAGACGAGAACAAGATGAGACCACTGATAAAGCGGGAGGTAACCACTGGCCCAAAATTCATTGATATTTGTGCCGGGCAAAGAGGTTTGATCGAGCCCTGTCATAGTGAAAAGAGGACGTTGTTTTCGTAAACTAATGGACGCGGGTATCGGTAGACCATTTGAATTAAAGAGAAAAAAGTCATCGCTTTCCGGATAGACCCAGGCAGACAAGGTGACTGCGTTTCCAGGAAGGCTGGGCACTCGGGAATCAATGGATTTACCGTAGGATGTGCCTTCAAAAGCGATACCATCTCCGAATTTTGCTGATGTGTGATTTGGTGTTCCGGTTCCGTGATTTAAAACAATGGAGGAATCCAGAATATTTTTAACCCCCCATTTATTTTTCAAATAGTTCTCCACCACTTGTGCATCGCTTACTGACAAAACAGAATTGTAAGCAATAATTTCAGATACATTGACCGAAGATGAATAATTGGAACTCTCAGCAATTGTACCAATTCGATAATCCGAGTGCGGACCAGTATTTCCATCATTCACCTGCAAACGAAGAATCATATATTCGTCAACCGGGTGTAAATCATATGGTGAACTCAAATTAACCCCATTCCTGTAAACAGCAGCCGGGTATTGGTTTCTGTGAAAATAAGTCCTTCTATTTTGAAAAAGGTAATTCGAGCGTCTTGAATTTGGATAAGTGGAAGTATGCCCGAGGATTCCTCCATAATAATCAAAGGTGGAGCTGATACTTCGAAAAACATAGAATTGATCCTTGGCAAAAAAGGCAGTGCCTCCAATCGCCAGTGCATCATTTCCACCTGTCCTACGGAATTCGACAGTCGCTTGCCCAGCCGGTCCGCCAAGTGAATTATATTTAGGCTGCCCCATACTGCGTGTGGCATTTCGGACATTCCCGCTTCTATCCCTCCACTCGCTTATCACATTTGATCCATCGAAGGTGAGGGTAGAGGTATCGTTGGCATCAAACCAAACCTGTAAACCGGAAATTGTTGAAGGATCCGCTCCCCCTGTCTGGTTACTCGAATTGAGTTCCCACCAGACGAGAAGATCCGATTCTCTTACGCGATGCGGGCGAAAATCAATATTCTTGGTAATTTCTGGGTTTTGAACCCCCTGACCGTCGGTGATTGAATTTTCAGATAATGTAAGAGAGAGCGATTGTGGAGTGAAAGAATCGGGATTAAGGACAAGGTTGAAAATCGTACCATTTGAATTACCCACTTCAGTGATCGAGCCTAGAGACATACCGGAAAACTCCAAATCTTCGCTCGCATTAAAATCAGTAACCGGTTGGTTTAAAACCAGTTTCGCTGATAATTGATCACTCCAGGATATGGAATCCATCTCAATTCTAGCATTAGGACCAAGATCACCCATACCATTTCCCCAGAGCTTTTGCACTTCGACAACGGACAAAGGGCGACCCCAAATTCGGACATCATCAATCAAGCCATCAAAGGTTCGGTTTCCAAAATGACTCCCCAATCTAATCAGGTTGGAACTACCATCCAGTCCCAAAGAGTCCGAGGTGATTGATCCGCCATTGAGGTGCAGTATGGTCTTGGACAATTCCGGGTCAAAAACGGCCACACAATGATACCATTTATTTGGATAAAGATTCAAAGGAGACTGGTAACGCGTACTTCCTGTCCAGGCGGTTAAAGAACCGGTCCGAATTGCCATGGACCAATCCCATCCACCATTATCAGTGCCGAAGATCATTCTTTCATTATCAGTTCCTCCATCTATTTGCCGCGGATAGACCCATGCGGAAAGGGACATTCCATTGGTTCCACCCTGATCGATCTTAAAGGGCAAATCCACATGGTCACCGTTCAAGTCCAGAGCATTACCGAACATCCCATCAGAGAGATTGGTTGTAATAAACTCAATCTCTCCAATTCCGACAGTACCATCTCCATTGTTATCACTGATGACTAACTTGTAATATCTGTAGCTTCCAAAGGATTCCACATCAAATCTTCGAGTCTCCCATCTAGCCCATCCCGATTCACCGGAGACTGTATCAATCACCGTCCAATTGGTGTTGTCATGCGAAGCTTGCAAAGTCCAATCCTTGGGTGCTCTTTCCGCATTCCTCCAGCTTTGTGATTGGATGGTGTAGGCATAAACTTGCGTATGCATTCCAAAATCATAGGAAATCCAGACATTCGGTAATTGATTACCATGAGCGAGCCATCTCGATTCATTGGTATTCCCTCCATCATCAAAAGCATTGGTAGCAGGGTAGGAACCATTGGAACTGGAAGCATCCACATCCCCGGAACCGGGTACAGTGGCATCGGTTATCCCATAATAATCTCCGTGCCGGTAACGACCTGAGATATCATGTAATTTTGTACCAAAAGATTCGTCCATGGGATACCAGGCAAGTAAATCCTCTTCAACTGAAGTAATGATTCGGCGACGAAATTCAAAGGCTCCGGCACTGCTTAAATTTCCATCTTTCTCAACCGCACCATATGGAATATCGATTCGGACTGTAGTGGGCGAAGAGGAAACATTTAAATCAAAGCTATAATCCCCGGAATTAAAATTTATCACGGTACCATTGGTTGCATTTATTTCGCTTTGCAAGAATCCACCCACAGAGACGGATTGATTATCGTCCAAAAATGAAACTGAATAAGGGGAGGGGACTTGGTAAAATGGATCTGCACCGCTTACCAGGGGGCTTACCCCCAGGTCACCTGCACCAGAGGACCATAAACGCCCAATTTCAGAAGAAGTTAACGAACGATTATAGACTCTCAAGTCATCGTAGATCGCTTTGGCTTCCCAACCCGCCGTTGCGTATCTGTTTAAATAAAGATTATGATCACCCCCATCGCCCCATGCCAGGTATCCGGAGTGAGCGGTCTCTGCAACCATTTGTCCATCAAAATAAAGCCGAATATTGGAACCATCATAGGAAAGAATGTAATGCACCCATCTTCCACTGGGTAATCGGGTATTGGCATCCAGCCAGCCGCTACTGGTGCTTGCATAACCTCGAATGATATTATCATCATGGTATTGGAGTGAAAACTGACCATTCCTAACCAGGACGCCAAAACTATCATCCAAAATTTTAGCCCATAGAGATAGAGTAAAAGTTTGGGACAGGGATAACAACTCGCCATCCACAGACAAATACTCTCCGGGATCAAGTTGCAAAGCTTTGGCAAATTTGCCTGGGACCAATGTCCCGGCAGAAACCAGACCATCAGCTTGATTACCTGAAAAGTCTTCCATCTCCATGGTAGAGGTATTAAGATCATTAAAGGTATACCACAAAACAAGACTTTCCTCTGCAGTCACCGAGGGAGCATTCAGAAAAGATTGTGAGACTGCTCGCGACTCGGATACCCCGGAAGAAACGACCCCCGCTGGCAAACCAATCCGGGCGGTGGATGGATGACCACTTGGAACGAAATCGAAATCATAGCCCGCCCCATTACTCACCACATTATTGATAGTCCCCCCATCCACCCCAATATCTGATGGATTGAGACCAGAGATCGGTTGTGGTTGTCCGAATTTTAAAAATTCAATGGTTCCAGAAACAGTTGAGGCTGAATTTTCATGATCGAGGGTAATTACGGGAGTTAACCCAAGATCTCCGTTACCTAAGCCGTATAAAATAGAAATATCCACATCAGTAAAGGAACGTTTGTAGAACCTAACCTCATCCACTAGTCCCTCATAATCCATATCGCCGCTTCCGCTCCAGGCACCCACACGGACATTATTTCCTTCGATCGTAACAATATTGTCTGATCCAATGGACTCGGCCGCTAAAACTCCATTATGGTAAATTTTACGACCTTGGCCGCTCATTACTGCCACCACATGCTGCCAGCGATCCTGTAGGGCCAAACCATCGGGTCCATCCAGGCGATTAAGACCAATACTCGTGGTTCCTATATTAAAAGTAAAAGTACGATTTGCCGTAGATGCTCCGTTCACATTATACCAAACTAATACGGTGTCCGCATTATTACCATCCGCCCCAAATATCGCGGCATCTTGAACATTGCTATTATAACCAAGATTAGTTGGGTAGACCCAGGCGGAAATGGTAAAGTTCCCCTCCTTATGAGTTCCGGAAAACCTAGGAACACTCATATAGTCACCACTCCCGTCCATTGATAGTGCATTCCCAAATTTACCGGAAACCAATGCTGAATTTCCAACTAAGTAGCCATCATTAAACGCGATTCCCAAATCTCTGATTCGAGATCCATTTGTTTCATCAAAAGCCCAGCGACTCACCAAGTGAACTTCATCATAGACGATCTCATGATAATAAATTTCCTCCCGAAATCCTTCATTAGGTTTTCCATCATTATCGACCGAAACATTTTCGTCTATGCTTAGAGTATTTCCAACATAGGATCCATTAAGATCCAGACTTAGACTGTAATTACCGTCTGAATTTGGAGTTATATCCACCGAACCGGCCTGCAAATTAAAATCTGTCCCGACTAGACCAGTCATTGGAACAAGATTCCCATCTTTACCAACCAAAAGCTGCCCTAACCTTGGATCCGAATCACGAGTGGTATTAAAATCAATTAAAAAAGACGGATACTGATCCCCAAAACCACCACCATAGACGGCTGCAATCTCAGAAAAACTTAAACTTACTCCATAAATCCGAACATCATCCAGATATTCAGCGAAAAGCTCATTATCACTGGAGTTTCCGACAAATTTAACGGTACTTTGCTCCCTGCGGTCCGCATCTCCCACAAATTTCCCATCAATATAAAAATTGGTCCGACTTCCCGCCGCCAACACTGCAAAATGGTGCCAGCCTGAAAAGGCAAGTGGATCAATCTCATAACCCGTAGAACGATAGCGGTTGTTTCCATTTCCATCATCCCCGTCAAAGAAACAAAGCATTCGATCGCTTCCTCGAACCACAATAAAGCGGTCATAGTCTCGACCTCCCTGAGTGTAGTGTCCCCGAAAAAGAGTCGACCTTAAATTGGCAGTTGGTGGTAATGGATTTTTCACCCAGGCAGAAAAAGTCCAGTTATTACCCAAGCCGACCGTTTCTCCATCATTGATAGTCATCCGGCTTCTGCTATTTGTTCGATCAAACTTCAGTCCCTTTCCAAATTTGCCGTAATGGGAAAGTTCAGTCCCATTGTAAAGATTAGCGACACGGGCATTGCTGGTTTTACCGGTAACAGTTCCTGAGCCAATTACATCATCATCAAAAGGCCACCAGGCAAGTAAATCCTGACCCCGGGTTACAGCTCGATACATCAGGCGGGTGCTTACAGTGGCAGCCTCATTCCCCTGAGAGTAACGATCCGTAACAGCTCCTGCGCCAAGGGAGATCTGTGATTCAAGATTTTCCTGATTGAGCGTAAAGTTAAAACGATAGGTGCCATTGCCTTCATAAAACAAAGAGGACGGGTCAATCATTCCGTTGCTTATGGATAAATCCGCCGAAACATTAAAATCATTCACCTCAACGGGTAATCCATTCCTCTTAAAGTGAATCTTTCCAACCACCGGATATCCATCCACAACCGAAGGAATTTCCAAGGTTGGCACGACCTGAAAGTCACCAGAACCGTTTCCATAAATACTGAGAATATCTGAAGGTGAAAGCCAGTCATCATAAACCCGAAAATCATCAAGCAACCCCTTGAAAGTTCGGTCCAGGTTATTATCTTCCTCCGTCCATCTGCCAAACTGCAGGGGATAGCTATTCCCCGTATCAATATCATCCTTAATCCAATCCCTACGAATGGTACCGTTTACATATACCTGCACATTCGTACCGGTGTAAATATGAGCAATGTGCATCCATTTATCCCGCATTCCTTCGGAAACCCACACATCAGGATCCCAGCACCAGTGCTGACTACGAAACCTTCGATAATTACCATCCCAAAAATCCCGAAAGCCCCACATCCGGTGAGTACTGTTTGGACAACTGCGTTGCCCCAGACCATACGGGCCGGGTTGCCCGCTTTGTCCACTTTCAACAAATATCCAAAAAGCAACCGTGCGA
>PATX01000055.1 GCA_002713685.1 Opitutia bacterium
ATCATCACCGAAGCACTTCAAGAATCACCGCTGCCGGATGATGCGGTACAATTAATACCCACGGTTGAACGGGAAGCCCTGAATCATTTACTGACGATGGATGAGTATGTTCATTGCATCATTCCCCGGGGAGGGGAAGGCCTGATCCGATTTGTGGCGGAAAATAGCCGGGTGCCGGTGATTAAACATTATAAGGGTGTCTGCAATTTATTTATCGATGCCAGTGCCGATTTAAACATGGCCGAAAAGATTGCGGTGTCCTCGAAGTGCGGGAGACCCGGGGTCTGCAATGCGATAGAGAACCTGGTCGTGGAAGCATCCATAGCCGAAGAATTCCTCCCACGGGTAGCCAAGCAATTAACCGAACAGGGATGTGAATTAATTGCGGATGAAAGAGCGGGCACCATTTTAAATGATTTTACAACCCGAACTGCAACGGATGATGATTACGCAGAGGAATTTCTTGATCTCCGTCTCGCAATCAAAGTGGTCGACTCCCTGGACGAGGCGATTTCCTTCGTTAATCAATACGGAAGCGGACATAGTGAATCAATCATTACAAGTAATAAAAAACGGGCGGAGAGCTTTCTCAATGAAGTGGATGCATCCTCCGTTTACTGGAATGCCAGTACGCGCTTCACGGACGGGTTTGAATTTGGGCTGGGTGCGGAAATCGGTATTTCCACCGATCGTTTACATGCCCGTGGCCCCATGGGTCTCGAAGAACTATGCACTTATAAATACCAGATCATGGGAAGCGGACAGATTAAATAAGTTAGAAAGATTTCTATGACCGACCTACTTATTACCGGGGGGACCCTGATCAATGAGGGCAGCCGAACCAACGAAGATATTATCATCCGGAACGGGCGTATTGAGTCCATCGGCTCCAACCTGCAGGTTCCATCCTCCTGTAAAATAATCGAAGCAGAAGGGAAATGGGTGCTGCCAGGATTGATTGATGACCAGGTGCATTTCCGTGAACCTGGTCTGACCCACAAAGCCTGCATACATACGGAATCTCAGGCAGCGGTCGCCGGTGGGGTGACCACCTATTTTGAAATGCCGAATGTGTCCCCCCCTACCTTGGATATGGAGCGAATCGAAGACAAGTGTGCGATCGCCAGCCGTGACTCTTTGGCAAATTATGGTTTTTTTCTCGGAGCAAGTAATGAAAACCTTGAAGCGGTAAAATCGGCAGATCCGGCAAAGATCGCGGGCGTAAAAGTGTTTATGGGATCGTCCACCGGAAATATGCTGGTCGATGAGGAAACCGTGCTGGAAGGAATTTTCCGTAACGCTCCCACCATCATCGCGACCCATTGCGAAGACACCCCGATGATTCTCGCGAACGAAGAGAATGCCCGGAATAAATATGGAGACGATGTTCCTTTTGCTGAACATGGAAACATCCGCTCGCGTGAAGCCTGTCTTAAATCTTCATCCATGGCGGTGGAGCTTGCCAAAAGAGAGAATGCCAAACTCCATGTCCTGCACATTACCACCAAGGAGGAACTTGAACTTTTTGAATCCGGTCATGATCGAATAACCGCGGAAGCTTGTGTCCACCACCTATGGTTTGAGGAAAGCAGTTATGCGACCCTCGGCTCCCAGATAAAATGCAACCCGGCGATCAAAAAAGTGAGTGACCGGGATGCGGTCCGCCGGGCAGTGCTGGATGGTAGAATTTCGATTCTCGCGACCGATCATGCTCCGCACACCTGGGAGGAAAAACAGGGAACTTATTTCAATGCCCCATCCGGGCTGCCTTTAATCCAGCATACCCTGCTTCTGATGCTGGAAATGTGCGAGCAGAACTGCTTCACTCCGGAATTGATTGTGGAGCGTGCCTGTCACGCCCCTGCCCGTTTATTTCAGGTGGAAGAACGAGGTTATTTACGCGAAGGCTACTGGGCTGACCTCGTAGTGGTGGATCCTGAAGGAAAGACTCCGGTGAAGGATACAGAGTTATTCAGTAAGTGCGGATGGTCACCCTTTCCGCATCTGACTTTCACCAACGCCATTTCCACCACAATTGTTTCCGGAAAGGTGGCATACGACCACGGTAAACTCCAAATGGATTGCCGGGGCCAAAGGGCCGAGTTTGCGAAAGACCGCAGGTAAACCGAGAATGAGAATTCATTTACTCTTTCTGTTCTCCCTTTCTTTGGCTTTTGGTACTTTTGCCAAAAATAAGAAATCAAAGCCCAATGTTATTCTTTTCCTAATCGATGATTTGGGGTGGTCCGACATTGGAGTCAACGGGAGTACATTTTATGAAACCCCCGTGATCGACCAAATGGCAAAAGACGGAGCTCTTTTCACAGATGCGTATGCCGCAAGCCCGGTTTGCTCACCCTCCCGGGCCAGTATTCTCACGGGAAAATACCCGAGCCGAATCAATGTAAGCTACATTAGCGGAACCACCGGCCCGAAGGGAATAGGATATAAACTCACGGCTCCCCAACCCGACGGTTTTATTGCTTTCGACGAGACATCGATCGCCGAAGCACTCCGTAAGCATGACTATAAAACAGTACACATTGGAAAATGGCATTTACAAAACCATACGGACAGAGGGACTTCTCATTTCCCGGAAAACCACGGATTTGATCTCAATATTGCCGGCTTCCGGATGGGACAGCCCGGATCTTATTACTTTCCATTTAAAAGTGAAAGACATCCAAGTACCAATGTGCCAGGACTGGAAGATGGAAAGCAGGGAGATTACTTGACAGATACACTTACGGACAAGGCCATCTCTTTTATTAAGCAAAACAAAGAGCAACCCTTCTTTATTAATTTCTGGTATTACACCGTACACACACCGATACAGCCCAAGAAGGATAAACTGGAAAAATACCAGAAGAAGGCTGAGGCCCTAGGGTATACACAAAAACACCAGGATGGAATTCCGGTATGGAACAGCATCACCCGCAAAAGACAGGACTCACCAGCCTATGCCTGTATGGTTGAAAGCATGGATGAAAACATTGGCAGGGTTTTACAAACCCTCAAATCTCAGAAGTTGGAGCAGGATACGCTGGTCATTTTCTTTTCTGATAATGGTGGGCTTTGCACCGGATCCGGTCCAAACATGCCCACATCCGGTCTACCCTTGCGCGCCGGCAAAGCCTGGCTCTACGAAGGAGGCATCCGCGTGCCCCTAATCATCAAATTTCCCGGAAAAATAAAAGCAGGCACAAAAATATCGGAACCAGTTGTGGGCACGGACATCTACCCTACCATTCTTGACCTTCTCGGATTGCCTCTCACTCCCGAACAGCATCTGGATGGCGAAAGTTTGAATCCATTGTTAACCGGAAAAAATTCATTTAACCGGGAAGCTATTTATTTTCACTTCCCGCACTATCATCACATCAATTCCATGGGACCAAGCGGGGCAATACGCAAAGGGGATTTCAAACTGATTGAAGTGTTCGAGACTGGAAACTATGAACTTTATAATGTCCGTAAGGATATTGGTGAAGATCATGACTTAGCCCCGAAGATGCCCAAGTTGGTTCGGGAATTGGCCAGTGATTTGAAGACATGGAGAAAGACATCCAACGCCCGAATCGCGGTACTGAATCAACAATATGATCCGTCCTCTGACTTCCGAAATAAAAAGAAATAGCCCCACTTAGGGAAGCCAAGGGTACTTATTGAACTCGGGCTTCCTTTTTTCAAGAAAAGCCTTTTTTCCTTCCGAGCCTTCCTCGGATAAATAATACAAAAGAGTCGCATTGCCTGCTAGTTCCTGAATGCCGGACTGTCCATCGAGCTCGGCATTGAAAGCAGACTTCAGGCAACGGATCGCCAACGGGCTTTTCTCCATCACCTCACTGGCCCACTGTAGGCCCTCCGCTTCCAGTTGATCCACAGGAACCACTTTATTGACCAATCCCATATCCAAGGCTTCTTCAGCATTGTACTGACGGCAAAGATACCAAATTTCACGAGCCTTTTTCTGCCCCACAATCCGGGCGAGATAACTGGAACCAAGACCGCCGTCAAAACTTCCTACCTTTGGCCCTGTCTGGCCAAAAATGGCATTATCAGCAGCAATGGTAAGATCACAAACCACATGTAAAACATGGCCACCCCCTATGGCATATCCGGCGACCAAAGCGATGACCACTTTGGGCATACTGCGAATCAGTTTCTGTAAATCGAGAACATTGAGACGGGGTACTCCCCCATCATCGACATAACCGGCATCGCCCCGGACACTCTGATCCCCACCTGAGCAAAAGGCATATTTGCCATCTGAGTGTGGACCGGCACCCGTCAGCAATACCACTCCAATTTCTGGATCCTCCCGGGCATCTAAAAAGGCTTCGTACATCTCACTAACTGTCTTGGGACGAAAGGCGTTTCTTTTGTGAGGGCGGTTAATGGTGACTTTGGCCACCCCGTCTCCCTTGTGGTAGAGAATATCTTCGAAGTTTCCGAATGCTTCCCAATTCATGATTTATTTTCCTCGTTTTCGTTTTGATCGGTTTCTGCAGGTTCCACTTCAATCTGTCTACCCTGCACCCCCCATTTTTCACGCAAATATTTTCGTTCCTCTTTCCAGTCCGCAAAAGGCTTACCTTTCATGGAAAGTAATGTATCCAAGTCTTCGTCGTCGACCGGTTTGGAATTTCCTTCACTCATGGATTGAGTCGTTGAATGGTCCAGTCACTTTGTTCCAAACGGTACATAAACCGGTCATGTAAACGGCTTGGACCTCCCTGCCAAAATTCGATTGTTTGCGGGACCAAGGCGAATCCTCCCCAGTGCGGAGGCTTCGGTGGGTTATCTCCAAACTTTTCCTGCATTTCAAGATAAGACCTTTCGAGCGACTCCCGTGAATCGACCTCCTCACTTTGAGCGGATGCCCAGGCTCCCAGTCGACTTTCGAGAGGTCGGGACATAAAATATTCCTCGGCCCGCCCGGTTTCTATCTTCTCGACCTTACCTGTCACTATCACCTGGCGCTGAAGAGCAAACCATGGAAAGTGCATGCAAGTGTTCGGATTATTTTCCAAATGAGAAGACTTCCGACTTTGATAGTTGGTATAAAAAACAAACTGTTCATCCTCCAAAGCTTTCAATAGAACTGCCCGGGATACGGGACGAGCATCACCATCCACCGTCGCCAAACTGCAGGCGTTTGGATCATAAACCTTCGCCTTCACCGCGTCCTCCAACCATTTGGAAAACTGAATAAAAGGAGATGCACTTAAATCCGCTCTTCTGAGAGGTTGTTGGTCATAATGCTCACGCATGCCATGGAGATCATCCGTTATCGAAGTCATATCAAATTTATAATAATAGCGTGGCTCGAAACCGCAAAGCCAGAATCAAATGGTTTCTCCCCGTAATGCCTTACTCAGCGGATTATCCGGATTTGGAATATGATTTTTCCGTTCCTTCATTTTTTTTCTGACTTTCATGTTCCAGCGAATTAACCGAAAGGCAATCCAACCACGAATACTTCTTTTAAACCAATGCAGTTCCCGCACCTCTTCCTCCAGGGTCGAGAATTTTTCTTTGTAATCAAAACCCAGGGGAAGGAAATCAATGGTTCGTTCCTCGGACCAAGCCTGCTCCAAGTTGTGTATCAGCAATTGACGACCTGGGGAGTATTTTTTCCATTTCTGATCAAATGACAAATGATGCACAGCCAGGTAGTTGTGCCCGAGAAGATCCAACTGCCATGCGATCGGTTGATCATCCAACCGAAGAATGGAAAGCCTGACCATTCCCTTCTTTGCAAGTTCAGGGAGCAGCTCGAAAAAGAAAGCCCGTTTTCCACGTACCGAAAAAAGCCCAGCCCCTTTTTTGGATTTCCTGGACTCCACCTCGACTACGCATGTGGTGGGCATCATCGCCCGCACATCCGAAAATTCCTCCCATACCTCAAATTCGACATTCCCCTGTTCAGGCAATGCCCGTTGATCATACCGGAAAGATTTGCGGGACTTGCCACCCATTTTCTGGTTCAAAAAGTCCTCAAAGCTCTGCTTGGCTTGCTCGATCAGGAAAGTCTTTCTTGGACTACGCGTAATCGTAAGCAAAGAAGATTTTTTAACCTTTGGAGCCAAGTATTTATCCCAGAACTCATTTCGCATAAGTGGAATCCACACAAAGGTATATCGACTGAGTAGTGATTGCAGACCATCGATCAAAGCCGGGACAGCGGTGAGTTGAGCGAGAGGATGAAAATAATTGGCCTCATCGGAAATAAAAGGCCATATCCCACGAGAGCGGAGAAGTCCGGGGCGCTCAACCAATGGCCAGAAACCGACCAATTCTCCCTGACTATTTTCAACTATGATTAACACTGGGGAATGTGAAACATCGGTCCTCTTCCACCATGCCTGAAGCCACGCGGAAGAAAAATAGGGATTTGGCCAGTGACAATTTTCAGCCAGGGTATCTATCCGATCCGCATTCGAATCAACCCAGTCGATAGAATTTTGAATGGAGAGTTCGAAATCCACAAAATTTAATGCATAAATCCTCTCCTTTTCCCAGCAGTGGGAAATCGAGGATTTTAGACCACTAGGTTGCCGAAGTCTTCGTACTCGGCACGGAAACCTCCATCCACTCCACGGCAAAGAACTGCTACTGCATCGTGGGAGTGCAGGGATTCAAAATGAGAACAAATCACGCGAAAATCAATAATCCGAGCATCATCCTCCAGTTGCTCATAAACAAGACGAGCCGCATCCTCGACAAATTTTACTTTTGCTCCATTCATTTCTGCAAAGGCCTGTTCATCCTCCCGACGGACCATAACCTGAGTTTCGGTGTTAAGTGCGTGTATACACATGTCGCGCAACTCAAGTAGAGAAAGCTCACGATCGGGATGCACCTCCACACTGACACGGGCTTTGCTTCGCTGAGAGTGTGGAATGGCAAGAAGATCCCGTGCCTCCCGGGCATGCTCGGACAATTCCGACGCACAGGGGCAGGCAGAAGAGTAAACAAAATCAAAATGGATAATTTTACGAACCCGGTCAGCCCGGTCGATTGTGCCCTCAAAGCTGCACCCGTAGTACTGATACCCCTCAAGCCCACTGCGTAAACTTTGCTGAATCATGGGGTAAGAAAAATCGGCCTTGAGTCGGGCTTCATGTGAATCCAAACGCTTCTTGTAGTGCCGAAGAATCTTTCCGAGAATTTCAGGAGAGAACACCTCATTTTTGTACTCGTAAAATATCCGGATAATCCGGGACATGTTTATTCCCTTCTTATCCGCATCCAAGCTAACAGTGCCAGTGATCTTGGTTTCAATATTCAAAGATTCTCCATCCGGACCCACAAATTGTAATGGCAAGCGGAAACCAGAGATCCCGACTTGAAGAATCGCGACATGGGATCCTTCCATTCCTTCCGATCCAGAGTTTTGGATATCAGGCAGAGACTTACGATATTCAGGAGTTACGACGAAGGACGAGTCGTACTCTCTTTTTAATTTCTTTTTTTTATCTGAGGGGGTGTCCATGATGCAAGATTACTTATAAAAACACATGATGGCAAATTCGGGATTCAATCCCGGGCTATTTTGCCTTTCCCTGATTGGCAACGGCCTCCATCGCTTTGGCCACCTTGTCCGGATCCCCAAGGTATTGGCGGTTGGTTGGTTTTAAATTTTCGTCTAGGTCATAAACCAATGGCATACCCGTCGGAACATTCATACCAATAATCTCCTCTTCGGAAACTCCTTCCAAATATTTAATCAAAGCCCTAAGGGAATTTCCGTGGGCGGCAATGACTACATTTTTTCCGGCCTTAATTTGTGGAGCGATGGTCTCTTCCCAAAGCGGAAGGAAACGAGCAACCGTATCCTTCAGACATTCCGTCAGAGGAAGGTTACTTTCATCTAGGTTTTTGTAACGGCGGTCTTTACCTGCATAGCCCTCATCCTCTTTTGACATGGGAGGAGGAGGGATGTCATAGCTTCGACGCCAGACCAAGACTTGATCCTCACCGTGTTTTTCCGCGGTTTCTGCTTTATTTAGCCCTTGTAAGGCACCGTAATGCCTCTCATTCAAGCGCCATTCACGATGAACCGGTATCCAAACCTGCTCCATTTCGGTAAGGGCAAGCCATAGCGTACGAATGGCTCGAGTGAGGACAGATGTATAGGCCACATCAAATTCAAAACCCGCGGCTTTCAGTAGACGACCCGCTTCCCGTCCTTCCTTTTCGCCCTGCTCCGTCAAGTTGACATCATGCCATCCAGTGAAACGGTTTTCGAGATTCCATTGGCTTTCGCCGTGTCGAAGTAAAACTAATTTATGCATAATAAAAAATTATCATCTATTATAGTCTTTTTTTATAATGAGGTCACCCCTTAAATCCTAAAAGAAAAAGACCAAACCATAAAGTCAATCAATTGACAGGATGAACTCTTCATCATATTAAACTAAGTATGTTCGGGAGATTACTTTTACTTTTCGTATTCCTGCCCATGATCGAGCTTTATTTGTTGATCATACTGGGTTCACGAATCGGACCGATGCCTACGATCGGTTTAATCGTTTTAACCGGAATCATCGGTGCCACACTAGCCCGTCAGCAAGGATTATCCACGCTGGCCAAAATCCAAAATGAACTCAAGCAAGGTCGTGCTCCGACGCAGGAACTTGTGGAGGGTGCAATGATATTAGTGGGCGGATTGGTGCTGCTAACACCTGGTATCCTCACCGATATTTTCGGATTTGCGATGATGGTACCCAGCATCCGTAAATCCTTGGCCAAGCAATTTAATGTGCGTATCCCCAAAGGCTTTACCTCCACCAATGCTGGTTTCCAGGCTGGATCTAAATCTCGTCAGGACGATGATGTCATCGATGTTTGAAACCAGTTTAATCTAAATCAACGAAAGTGCCGGCATCGCCCTTTGCCTGAGAAATCATATCGAGAAGCATATTACGAAATTCAGGACCCACGCCCTCCCTTTTGGCTATTTCAATGTATAAAGGCACATAATCCTCCTGCATCAAGGCTTTGTTTGCAATATTATGAAAGGGATCCTTAGAATCGATAAAATAGGTATTGGTTCCGAAGGAGAGAGTGATACCTGAATCCGTACGAAAAATACCTAAAGATGAAGACTCCTTACCCATATCAATTAAAGTATTTCGGGCTTATGATTCTGGCAATTCATTTGTCCGCTTGCCCGAAAATTGGTTAGGCTTTACTAAGAAATTTTATGTTTTTTTTACCTTACAAAGACGACAACCCCACCCGCACATTTCCGTTGGTTAACTGGGTGATTATCATCGCCAATTTCTGCGTATTTTTTGCTTTGCAATTCCCTTTGGATGGAAAACAGCAAATGGCATACTTTTCAAACTTCGGCTTTATTCCGGCCACATTTTTTGGCCAATTTTTTTACCCATCCATCAAGGGTATAGCCTGGGAATGGTACTCAGTTATAACATCCATGTTTAGTCATGGCGGTCTCGCTCATTTGTTTGGTAATATGCTTTTCCTCTATCTGTATGGAGACAACATGGAGGATGCCCTGGGTAAAGTTAGGTATTTATTTTTTTATTTGGGTTGTGGATTATTGGCCGCCCTTGCCCAGGCGTTTCTGAATCCAGCTTCCCAAATACCAATGGTCGGGGCATCCGGTGCCATTTCCGGAGTAATCGGTGGATACCTACTTCTCTACCCACGGGCCAATATACGAGTTTTTTACTGGGTATTCATTCTCATAGGAACCATGATGGTGCCTGCTTATCTGGTTCTAGGGCTTTGGTTTTTAGAGCAGGCAGTGCTATTTCCAGACTCGATGAAAAATGCAGGTGGGGTGGCAATCGCAGCTCATTTGGGTGGCTTTGCCGGAGGATTCTTTCTAACCCCCCTATTAAAAAAGAAAGAAATCAAGTTTTTTCAGGGTGGCTACTCCAGACCTTTTTCTCGCAAAAGTATGAGAATCCGATAATTGTTCATTCTTATAACCCATGGAAAAAGCGTATTCTCCTCAAGAAGTCGAAAATCGACTTTACCAAAAATGGCTTAATGACAATTGCTTCTCCGGGCAAGTTTCCCAGAGCAAGGATTCCTATTCCATTGTGATCCCTCCGCCCAATGTAACCGGAGTCCTAACCATGGGACATGTATTAAATAATACGATTCAGGACATTCTAGCCCGCCGAGCCAGACAAGAGGGACAATCCGTTCTCTGGTTGCCGGGCACTGACCATGCGGGTATTGCCACGCAAACCAAAGTCGAGCAAGCCCTTCGCAAAGAAGGTAAAAATCGTCATGATCTAGGCAGGGATAAATTCCTGGAACACGCCTCAGAATGGAGGGATAAACATGGCGGCATCATTTTCAAGCAATTGCAAAAATTGGGTTGTTCCTGTGATTGGGAAAGAAATGTACACACCCTCGACGAAGATTACTCTAATGCAGTTATTGATGCGTTCGTAAAACTATATGAACGGGGTTATGTATACCGTGGCAAAAGAATGGTTAATTGGTGTCCCGTGAGCCTGACAGCACTTTCAGATGAAGAGGTGATCATGAAGCCTCAAACGAGTAAGCTTTATAAAATAAGGTATGAGATTGTGGAGTCTCCCGGAGAATATGTTTACATTTCCACCACTCGTCCTGAAACGATTATGGGCGATGTGGCCATTGCCATTCACCCAGAAGATGAACGTTGGCCAACCTTAGAGGGCAAAACGGTAAGACGGCCACTTGAACCTAAGGGAATTCCTATTATCCCAGACTCTGCAGTGGAAAAAGATTTTGGTACAGGCATGCTTAAGATCACGCCTGCCCATGATCAACTTGACTTTGAAATTGGACAAAGACATGACCTCCAGTTTGTCGATCTCTTCAACCCGGATGCCACTCTCAATGAACTTGCCGGTAAAGATTTTGAAGGAATGGATCGCTTCAAAGCCAGAAAAGTTGCGGTTGAAAAATTAAAAGAACAGGGCGACTTGATCGAAGAGGAAACCCATGAAAATAATGTAGGGTTTTCTGAAAGAGCTGATGTTCCAATTGAACCAAGATTATCCGAACAATGGTTTCTTAAATACCCACGAGTGGAGGAGGCCAAGAAAGCTGTAAGAGATGGGCATATAAGCTTTTTCCCCAACCGTTGGGAAAAAACATACCTTCATTGGTTGGATAACATTAGAGACTGGTGCATAAGTCGCCAACTTTGGTGGGGCCATCGAATACCTGTTTGGTATCGAAAAGGTGGGCAAAGGTCGGATTCAGCCAATTGGTATGTCGGAGTCACTCCTCCGGATGACATTGAGAACTGGGAGCAGGACGAAGATGTTCTTGATACATGGGCATCATCGTGGCTTTGGCCCCTTGCCACCTTGGGATGGCCCGAGGAGAAAGCTATGGAGGAAAAAGGATTGGATTATTTTTATCCGACATCCGCACTAGTAACTGGTCCAGACATAATTTTCTTCTGGGTTGCCCGGATGATCATGGCCGGACTTGAATTTAAAGGTGAACCAGTAAAAAAGGAATCAACTCTTTCGGAAACAGAAATCTCGAATCGTATCCCTTTCAAGGAAGTTTACTTTACGGGAATCATTCGTGATGGTGAAGGCAGGAAAATGTCCAAATCTTTGGGCAATTCACCGGATCCACTCGAATTAATTGCCAAATATGGAGCCGATGGCCTGCGCCATGGCATCATGAGCATTGCTCCAAAAGGTCAGGATATTCGTTTCTCTGAAGAGAGAATCGAACAAGGAAGGAATTTCTGCAATAAGTTGTGGAATGTGTCACGCTTTCGCCAAATGTCCGGAGATTCTCCTGATAACTCGGTTCCGGAAAATATAGTCGAGAGAATTCAAAAAGACTTTTTAACCAAAGATGATCAGGCCATTCTTCTTCGTCTTTCCGAAACCCTGGATACAGTTGAAAAACTTTACAAGGACTATGAATTCAATTCGGTCCTCCATACCATATATCACTTTTTTTGGACAGATTTCTGTGATTGGTACATTGAAATATCAAAGCCGAGAATGAATAGGGACGAGTCAAAAGCAACCTGTCTCGCTGTACAGGATTTGTGCCTCAGGCAAATCCTGCTTTTACTGCACCCCTTTACTCCTTTTATCACAGAAGAACTATGGGCTCTCCTTGGCTATGCAGATGGTAAAAGCATTCAGGGATATTCACCCGGTTCCGGCAGTCAGTTCTTGCAACTGCTCGCTCTCAGCGAAATTTCCATTAGCAAATCAATTTTAGAAGAAGTGAGTAAAGTAAGAGCACTGGTCACCGATCTTCGTTCACTTAAAGCCGAGAGAAACTTATCCAACAACCGGGAAGCCGAATTCTACTTTGTCGCAGGCCCAGAGGATACGAAAACGATTCAAGAAAATGAATCTTCGATACTGGCAATGGCTGGTGCTGTTGCTTTAAAAGTTACAGATAACGCACCACATGGATTGCCCGCGTCCGTCTCTACGCTAGGTACTTTCTACCTCGATCTGAGCGCTGGTGTTGATCTGGAAACCGAAAGAAAAAGACTGAATAAAGAAGTAAGTTCCCTTGAAGGAATTATCACCGGGATAGAGAAAAAGCTCAATAATTCCTCTTTTGTTGATAAGGCACCAGTACAAGTGGTAGAGGGGGCGAAAAAACAGCTTCAAGACAACCTCCATAAATTGCAGGAAACAAAAGAGGCTCTTTCAGCACTTGAGTAAAAAAAATTTAGTTTAACCTTAGGTTGGATTTACGCCAAGCATCCGGACGAAATGGTTTTGGTTTGCTTGAATGTAATAAAAATTAAGAGATAGGTGATGTCCAAAGAGAAAGTCACCAAAAATTTCTTAGATTCCGGACAATTAGAGATTGAAGATGAATCCATTTTTTTAATTCAAACACATAGCCAAGGTCCCTCAGGTAAGATTGAGCTATCCGATGAAGTCCTGAAGCATGCCCCCTCCGGCAATCTTTTTGGACTAAGTCAGAATGTGGGGATGGGCTGGAGTCCGAAAAACTTTCTGGGCCCCCAATTTCTAATCCTCAACAGTCATGGAGGAGTCCGTTCTGAAGATGGCTCCCCGATTGCCCTGGGGTATCATACTGGGCATTGGGAAATCGGGCTCTTAGTAAAGCGAGCCGCAGAAGAGATGAAAAAGCTTGGATGTATTCCTTTTGCGGCTCATATAAGCGACCCATGCGATGGTAGATCCCAAGGAACCACTGCCATGTTTGATAGCCTGGCCTATCGAAATGATGCATCCCTGGTGATGCGTCGACTGGCTCGCTCCCTCCCAACTGCTGAAGGAGTGATGGCTATTGCAACCTGTGATAAAAGCATGCCCGCGATGATGATGACACTTGCGGAAATGCGTGACATGCCCACCATCCTTGTTCCTGGAGGAGTCACCTTATCACCAAGCGAAGGAGAAGATGCAGGTAAAGCGCAATCCGTTGGAATCAGGTATGCACAGGGTGAACTGGCCAAGGACAAAGCAGAGGAAATTTTATGCAGAACCTGTGCGACTCCTGGAGGCGGCTGTCAATTCTTAGGAACTGCCGCCACTTCACAGGTGATCGGAGAAGCACTCGGTCTATCTCTCCCCCACTCTGCTCTGTCTCCCAGCGGATTTCCTGTATGGTTTGAATTGGCCACTCGTTCCACCAAAGCCCTGAGCAATCTTCATAAAAAGAAGATTAGCACATCGCAAATCCTTACTCCTCCCGCCATTCGTAATGCCATGATCATCCATGCTGCTTGTGGAGGATCGAGTAATCTCATTATTCATCTGGCAGCCATAGCTTATCATGCAGGGATAAAAAGACCCACGGTTAAAGAATGGGATGAGGTAAACCGGCTCGTTCCAAGGTTGGTAGATGTACTACCTAATGGTCCAAACGGGTATTCCACCGCACAATTCTTTCTCGCAGGCGGAGTACCGGAATTAATGTGCAGACTCAAAGACTTGGATTTATTGGAACTGGAAGCACTTACCTGCACAGGAGACTCATTAGGTGCAAACCTGGAAGCCTGGGAAAAAAGCGAGAGAAGAAAACGATTTCGCGACCTTCTCACGAAACTAGACCAGATCAACCCGGACGATGTTATTCATACAAAAGAAAAGGCTGCTAGTAAAGGGATGACCAGCACCCTTTGTTTTCCCACTGGTAATCTGGCTCCTGATGGAGCGGTCATTAAGAGTACTGCAATCGATCCATCCATGCTTGATCAGAATGGAATTTACAAACAAACCGGACCCGCCAAGGTATTCACAACTGAAAGGGAAGCCGTTCGTTCAGTCAAAGGTCTTGGGGATTCTAAAATCCAACCTGGCGATATTATAATATTATGTGGAAGAGGACCACTTGGGGCAGGAATGGAAGAGGTGGCACAAGTGGCCCTTGCCCTGAAACATTTATCGTGGGGCAAGCAGGTGGCACTTCTAACCGATGCCAGATTTTCTGGAGTCAGCACGGGAGCTTGCATCGGTCATATTTCACCAGAAGCATTAGCAGACGGACCTGTAGGTAAAATAGTGGACAATGATCTCATTCAGATTGAAATCGATACTAAAAACTTAAGCGGATCGATTAATTTCGTGGGTTCATTAGAAGAAAAACTAGATTTTCAAAAAGCTGAACAGATACTTAAAGAAAGGAATCCCAACTATAAACTGCAAGCTGACCCGAGATTGCATGCGGATACGAAACTTTGGGCAGCCTTACAGAATATCAGCGGTGGAACCTGGGGCGGGTGCGTTTTTGATACAGAAAAAATTATAAAAACCCTTCATGCAGGACAAAAAGCTCTCAATAATAATTCATGACTTTCTATTGGTTGAACTTGCGATTTCGTCACTCATTTCGTGAAAGATTATTTATGCAATTGATTCTCGTATCCTCCTCTTTCCTGATTTGTACGTCACTGCTGGCAGAACTAAACTCCTGGCCTCAATGGCGAGGCCCCAACCGTGATGGGCAAGGAATCCAAAATGTAAATCTACTGGAAAATGTAGAAGAAACCATTCCCGAAAAAGTTTGGGACAGTTTCGATATACCTAGCCAGGAAGACGGCGGTTTTGGCAGTGTTATCTCGGATGGGAAACGGGCATATATATCCGTTGTTTGGCACCGTAATGAACCCACAGAAAAAAGAATTATAAATTCTTTGGTATTACGGCAACTAGGCCTTCGTAATGTCAACCTACCAAAAGAACTAAGAGACAAGGTCGAAAAGGATCGTCTGTCCTTGAGTCCAAGATTGAGGGGAGCCAAACTTGATGAATGGATTGATAATTGGATAGAACAACACTTGGATCAAAAACAAAAGATGACCCAAGGTGCTCTGCTTGCCTCAAGATTTAAGCAGGGAAAACTTGCCTCCCCGCTCTGGGTTATTGATCGAATGTTTAAAATACGGGATCGTATTTTCCCTTCACAGGCAGAGCTAGACAGATGGCTTAACGAGCAAGAATTCCCGGAAAATATCAGGAATAAAATCAGCCAAGAGGTTCCACCCACCCAAAGAATGGCGGATGATGTCATCCTCGCATTGGATCTCCAAACGGGAAAACAAATTTGGAAAACAAACCTGTCCGGAGTACCGGCCGGTCGTTCATCTTCGTCAACCCCATGCCTAGCTGAAGGAAAAATATTTTCTGTTGGAGGAAATCGCTTATTTGCCGTCACGGCAGATAGTGGAAAATTAATTTGGGAATCACCGCTTGGTACTGAAGCCGTTGCGAGTTCTCCTCTTTTCTATGAAGGGAAAGTAATCGTACTGGCAAACACTCTTCGAGCATTTGATGCCCTTACCGGCCGGGAGGTTTGGGAAAATAATTCGGTGAGAGGCAAAGCCGCATCTCCCATTCTTTGGGTAAATGATTGGCAAAAATCGATTGTTTGCAATTCTTCCAAAACCACATTTTCCGTAGACCCCAAAACAGGGAAAACACTATGGGAGGGTCCTGGAGGAGGGGCTTCCACCCCAGCAAGTTCTGGCAATCTTCTATTAGTTCACGGAAAGAAAGAAGATGTCGGCTTAATTTGCTTTAAAGCAGAGCCTCAAGGAATCTTTGAAAAATGGAGATTCCCCAAGTTGACTAGACGGACCGACTCGAGCCCCTTAATATTTGACCAAAAAGCTTTTCTTTTCGGGGCAGGAATGCGTCTATGCATAGATTTACCAAGCGGAAAAGTTTTACGCAAGCTATCCGCCAAGCACGATATTTCATCTCCTGTTCTTGCCGGTGGTAAAATCCTTGCCTACGAAATCAATGGATCCTTCTTATCCTTTTTAGAGGCTATACCCGAGAAGCTTAATGAGGAACAAAAATTTAAGTTGAACGCATTAAAATGCACTTCACCCGCTCTAGTCGGAACTAAGCTACTTGTTCGTAATCAAAATGGAATTTCATGTTATGAATTGGGTAAAAATGTGCCCAACTAAGTAATTGTCTCTACTCCAGTATTCTCGAATCTCTCCCTTTGTTTTGCCAACAAATCGGGTAGCTCAGGCAGATCGTCGGAGGCATTATTTCCCCCGACTACTTCCCTGGCCAACTCCTGTAAGCGCTGCCATCTAGCCAAGTTTAATTCGGGTGCATAAGTAATAAGGGAAAGCAGGCTTTTCCATTCGATCTCAACCCGTTCAATATCCCCGCTGTGTAGGTCTGAATTTGTTCCTAGCTCATTCAAAAACTGCCTACGATTTAAAAGAACTTCCGTGGCCCCCTCTCCGTATTCTTCGGGTAGTCCACCTTTCAGGTAACCCCGACAATCCCTTAATCCATAGGTCTCACGGCAAACCATAGCCAGCCTGGACTCGCTGGATACATATCCACGAAAACGATGACCGGCACGGAGGTTCGCAAGATCGTTTATCAATTCTTCGACGGGGTATTTTTCATCTTCTACAGCGGCTGCGATAGCCAGTCCTTCTCCCCTCGAAAAAAAACTGAAAATTTCCCCCCGCACGGTTGGATTAGCATCCTGATCGATCAACCCGAGCTCATACCATGCTTCCGATGGGCTAAGGTTATTCAATTCGCGAGAAGATGGTTCTTCATGACTACGAAAGGGAGAATCATAAACTCGTTTAACTCGACGCATCGGAGGGGTAAGAAGAACCTTACCACGAGCATCTTTCCATCCCAGAACTACTGCATTCTCATAGCTTAGACGTGCCCGAAGCACTTTACCCCGATCCACCAGTTCCACCAGCTCGCCTCCCTGAGAAGCAAGAGGTAGGATACTTCGAAATACATCTTCAAGCCCATGGCGTCTCCATACCTTTCTGGAAAATTTCTTTTTTAGTCCAGGGCTTTCTTCAGAAATTACTTCTCGAAGGCGTTTTCTAAATGACTTGATTAGAATAATTTTGGGAGTTTTACCCTCTTCATTTTCCTGGTACATACCAATAGAAATCTCACGTCCATAAACTCTTTCTTTTTTAGAGCCAAACCGACAAGGATTTCCAATTTTCACTTTCCCGAGCGTGCCAGCAAGTGTCAAGGGATTCACCCACTCGCCTTTTGATAAGACTAGTGCATCGGTAAGCTTACACTTACTTTGCCCACTCCTTCGCTCCCATAATCCGGCTGAGTTTCGCATCTCCACCACTTCATCCCGTTCCCCGACAGGTTCTTGATCAGCCTCCCCTTGTTTTTTAGGCAATTTTGACAGGGATATATCCAAACCCAATCTCACCCTTTCCTCAGAAAAAAGGCGAAGAGCCAGCCACCTCGCGGCATCAATAGGATTCTTACCTTGTTTCCGTGCGACAGTCATCGTGCCTATCAAAGCGGCCCAATCCAAGGTTTTTGAACGATGGAGCTTTAAGGGCCGTGCCTCGCTCATCCGTGCCTGCCGAGGTGCCACAACTACAAAACCACGATCATCCATCCCCCTTCTTCCTGCCCGTCCAAACATCTGCAAAAGTTCATCAGGACGAAGAAGACCCAATTCATCATCAACCCTGTATTCACGATCTGTCACTAAAACCGATCGCATTGAAAAATTCACTCCCGCCCCCAGACCTGTGGTTGCCACCACTACCTGTAGTTGGCCCGCTTTGGCCAGTGGCTCGATGAGTCCCGCCCGTTTCGCGTAATCAAGCCCACTATGATGATAGGTAACACGGCGTTTAAGTAATGCCACCAATTCTTTACCTGCTACTTTTTTTTGCTCATGACTTAATTCAAGCGTCTCAACTGGGGGAAGTTCGGTGGCCAACTGCCTTGCAAGATCTTCAGCGACGGCACGTCTTGGTGCAAAAATAAGCAAAGGCCCGAGATTAGCATTTAAAGCCCGGGCAACTAATTTCGGCCAATGACCCCGTATCTTCCTACCACGAAACGGACGACGAAGAAGAGTTTCGGCAAAAACCTCATCCAGAGGCACGGGTCGCCTTCCTTCAGAAACCAGTTCCACCTGTCTTCCAATGCTTCGCAACCAGTCGGCCACTTCGACAGGATTTGCAACGCTTCCACTCATTAACAAGAGTTTTGTCTTCAGGGGTGTCAGTGCAATAGTCACTTCGTAACCAGGGCCCCTCCTTTGATCCCCGAGCAATTGATACTCATCCACTACAAACAAATCAGGGCTAATCCCTTTGGCAATACTACCACGCTGAGTCTCAAGAGTCGCAACCACGATACTTGCCTGCGGTTGATACCGTATATCACCTGTAATGAGTCCGACATTCCAACCCCTTTCTTTCCAGTCGCGAAATTTATCGTTTGCCAATGCTCTCGTGGGTACGGTGTAGACCGCTTTCCCCTTCCATCCCGATTCGATGAGCTGTTCGAAAACAAATGTTTTTCCTGCACCAGTTGGTGCATGTAATACCACATCTTTCCCATCACGAAGAAAATTCAAAGCCTTTCGTTGCCAGGAATCTGGAAGAGCCAAAGTTTGACCAAACTGATTGGAGTTCATTTGCATTTATCCGCCATTTCCATTTCATACTAAAGTATTCGGATAATACGATGAAAACTTATTATGATTTTACGGCTCCTCTCTTATTCCAATGATTAATTTAATTGTAGCCTGTGACCTAAATCGTGTGATTGGAAAAAATGGTAAACTCCCCTGGTCGATCAAAGAAGACTGGGATTATTTCATGGAAAAAACATCCGGCGGATCCATGGTGATGGGCAAAACCTGCTATTATGAATTTGAACCATACGCCGATGGTCGGGAACTAATAGTTTTAACGCACAATATTTCATCGAAATTTGCAAAAGCCCAAGCGGCTAACTCACTGAAACATGCCCTTGCCCTAGCAACTCACTCCCCCATTTGGATTTGTGGTGGAGAAAAATTGTATCAAGAATCAATGCCAATAGCCGACAGACTCTACATTACGAAAATAAATCATTCATTTGAGGGCGATGTTTATTTTCCTGATTGGGAAAAAACATTCCCAAGAATGGTTTCTTGCACGAAATTAGATACAGACAAATACAAACTGGAATTTATGGTTTTTGAAAAAAACACCTAAACAACTGGCTGAAGGGCAAGGCTTGCCAGATACAAGTTCATTCTTATTATCAATTTCTTTTGCATGAAAGAACACAAGTTTCTCACCTTTGATGATCTAGAACAAATTCGTACTGAATTTGGTACTCCCACCTATGTCTATGATGAGAGCATCTTACGATCGAATGCGCAGCAATTACGAGCTTTCCCGCATGCCTTTGATTTTTTCCCTCGTTATGCCATGAAAGCAGCTCCAACTGCTGCCCTTCTCCGGATTTTCAACAATGAAGGCTTGGGAATTGATGCCAGTTCAATTCATGAAGTTGAGCGTGCAATAAGGGCGGGTTTTGGTACTGAATCGATTTCATTGAGCACGCAGGAATTGTCCGAAGATTTTCGCTTTTGGGCCCAGGATGGAGTAAAAATTAATCTCTGTTCCCTGAGTCAGATTGATCGATACGGAAAATGGAAGCTCGGTGAAACTGTTGGTTTACGCTTCAACCCCGGAACTGGTTCCGGTGGTAATAATCGTACAAATGTGGGAGGGCCATCCAGCAGTTTTGGTATATGGAAAGATGATTTGGAAACAGCCAAAAATCTCTGCAAAGAAAATGGTCTGGTTGTGGATCGTATTCATACCCATATCGGTTCAGGTTCCGATCCAGAAATCTGGAAAAAAGTCGCAGAGATGAGTCTTGAAATAGTTCGTGCCTTTCCCTCGGTGCACACATTGAATTTAGGAGGAGGTTTCAAGGTTGCAAGAATGACCGACGAATCCGCTACGGATCTCCAAGAAATTGGACAACCTGTGAAAGCACTTTTCAAAGAATTCGCAGCCACAACTAATCGCGAATTGAAATTAGAAGTTGAGCCCGGAACCTTTCTTGTCGCCCATTCATGCACTTTGGTAACGAGCGTACAGGATATTACACAGACCGGTACTGGTGGTTATCGTTTCATAAAATTAGATTCCGGGATGACGGAGATACTAAGACCTAGCCTATATGGTGCACAGCATCCCATTCAAGTATGCCCAGAACCCGGACAAGTCAAATTTAGGGAAAATACAGAACAGGTTGTTGTCGGCCATTGTTGCGAGTCGGGTGATTTGTTAACTCCTGCACTTAATGACCCGGAAACTCTTGCACCCAGATCATTACCCCGTGCAGAAATAGGTGATTTTTGCCTTATTGACAGTGTTGGTGCTTACTGTTCCTCAATGACAGCAAAGAACTACAATTCTTTTCCTGAAGCAGCCGAAGTTCTGAAAAAGGAAGATGGCGACTTGGCACTTATTCGGAAGAGGCAAACCTTCGAACAATTAATTGAAAACGAAGTTGTGCCGTGAAGGTAAGTGGGCTCGGTCATTTTCCCTTAGGCACACCAGTCCCGCACAAAGAACACGCCGTATGCGTCAGTCTGCCAACCTTTGATGATATTGTTGGGTATGAAGAAAAAAAACCTGAAATCCTAAAGAAGCTTCACTCTGGATATCCCAGGTTTGTAAGACATCGCAAGGTTCAGGAGCTTGCTGAATTTTGGAATCAAACCCACTCACTACTCGGTAAAGATTTATTCTTTTTCCCCAATGCAAGGGATTGGGACTTTGCTCAAAAAACCAACATTCTATCCGATCCGTGTATTGAAGAGGTGGAAGATTATCTAATTGTAGGATTACCAACCGATTCTAGCGGAAGCGATCGTTTAAGTAAATTCTTGCAGCATACAGGTTGCGGGTTGTCCTCGCGTCATGCTGAAAAAATCCTTGAAGCACTTGGACAAACGGTCCTAACCGAGTCAATCACTCCGAATGTGGATGCGGAAAAAGAAATCAAAAAGATTATCTCAGAAGCACATGGTCCTAATATTAAAGACGAAGATGTCATGATAACTGCTTCTGGGGCCAACGCTTTTACTTCCGTTTTTCGTTCCGCCCTCGAATTATCCAGAAATAAGGATAAGCAAATATGGATTAGAATCGGTTGGCTATACCTCGATACTATTGAAGTAATGAATTTGCTGTGCGAGCCTCAAGGAAAAATTATTGAACTGCTTACACCGGAAGAATTTGAGACGATCGAAACTGTTTTCGAACAATATGGAAGTCAAATTGCAGGAGTCGTAACGGAATTCCCCAGCAATCCCCTCATGCACTCCTGTAATCTTGAAAAAGTACGTGAATTAACAAATCGCCATGACGCACTATTGATAGTGGACCCGACTATGGCTTCTCCTAAAAACGCAAATGTTTCTGGTTATGGCGATGTTGTTATTAATAGTTTAACCAAGTATGCCAACTGGGAGGGAGATGTGATGATGGGAAGTGCGGTATTCCCCAAAGAATCCTCACTTGGCTTGGAAATTAAAGAAACCGCCATTGAATACTCCACCAAACCTTTCTACCGAGATATCGAAAGAATGGCTGAGCAGGTCCCTTTTTATAATAATTTCATCGACCAAACGAATCAGTCACAGGCAGAGATTGTGAATTTCCTCAAATCTCACCCAAAAATAAAGAATGTTTTCTGGGCATACCAGGATAGCACTGGTTTAAATTACTCGAGCATTGCAGGCGAAAATAAACCGGGATGTATCGTCAGCTTTGAAATTAATGGTTGTTTCAAAGATTTTTACGACAATCTCGAACTTTTAAAAAGCCCGAGTTTTGGAACTGAATTTTCGCTTTGTTGCCCATATGTTTATCTTGCCCACTATAACTTAATAAACGACAAAACCGGAAAAGAGAAATTGAGACATGCAGGATTGTCTCCTGAACTACTCCGCCTTTCTGTTGGGCTTGAAAGTCCCGATGAAATTAAAGAAAAAATAGCCCTAGCACTCAAAGAATGCTAGGGCCATAAAGTTTTAAGCTTAAAATTCTTACTCGAAAGAAAAAGAATCTAACACCTTGCGAATTCTCCTCTTGGAAAGGCGTACATAAGCCGGAAGCCCATTATCATATGGTACTTCAACTTCACCCTGAATTAAAGGCTGACAATACTTGATAAATTTCGCGGTCATGCTGACACCATCCTCTGCAATCCAATCAGAAGGTATTTCTTTTACTCCATTCGCAATTTCGGAAAGAGGAGCAAGTCCTGTCTCACACTCATAGGTATCGCCTTCAGCCCGGACTAAAATAACCATTTTGTCTGTCTCACCATCAACAGCAGCACGAACCGCTGCTTGACCAGCCATAAAAGCTTCGTCATTATCCGCTTTCGATGAACAGTGAGTCGCTGCTCGTTGACCAGTGCCCAGCTTAGAGGAGCGAGCCTTTACTGCTAGATTGCTTTCAATGTAATTAGCAAGAAAATCTCCGATACCCCCTAACTGTTGGTGACCAAAAGCATCCTGACTTTCAGTACTGTTGGCTACATAATTCCCATCTTTATCGATAAGTCCCTCTCCAACCACAACCAGGCAGTAGCGGTTCTTTTTAAGAACGCGTTGCACATCATCCAAGAATTTCTCCTTGGAAAAGGTTAATTCGGGAAGGTAGATCAAATGAGGTGCATCGTCAGGGTTATCCTTACTTTTAGCGAGCGTGGTTCCTGCGGCTATCCACCCGGCATTACGTCCCATAACTTCAACAATTGAAACGAGATCATGCTGGCCCATTGCCTCGTGATCCAAGGCAGTCTCCCGAACGATGGTGGAAACATACTTCACCACACTACCGTAACCCGGGCAGTGATCGGTAGTAACCAAATCGTTATCAATAGTCTTTGGCACCCCAATGACGCGCAAGGGGTAATTCTTCGATTGAGCAAGCTTGGAAATCTTATCCGCAGTATCCTGAGAATCATTTCCTCCACAATAGAAAAAGAAGCGAATATTATGGGCTTCAAAAACTTCAAGAATGCGTTCGTATTCGCGATCCTGCTTCAATTTAAACCGGCAGGTACCTAGTGCAGATGCGGGGGTGTAGCGTAATCCACGAATATTCTGCTGAGACTCCTCTGCTAAGTCCATGATTTCCTCTTTGAGAATCCCAAGAACCCCATTCATGCCTCCGTATACCTCTTCGATACAGGGGTGATTGAGTGCTTCCGAAACAACTCCAGCTACACTTGCGTTAATAACGGCGGTTGGTCCACCCGATTGGGCGACCAAACAATTTCCTATTAATTCCTCTGCCATGATGATGTAATG
>PATX01000026.1 GCA_002713685.1 Opitutia bacterium
ACCTCGATAAACTTTCCGTCGCGGCGAGCCTGGGAAGGTGCCACCACCATGCGGTAAAAAGGAGCATGTTTGGCTCCGTGTCTTTGCAAGCGAATCTTAATCATTTCAGAGTACTGGGGAAAATAGGTAGAATTTGAAGAAAAGCGGTTAATAAACCGAAAATCATCAAATTTGTCAATGGCAAAGGAGGTATCTTCTAGCCCCGTAAGGATGAATTAAACTAGTTCTTTTACTTCAAAGAGATGTGCTGAAACAAAGCATCAATCCAAGTCTATCTGATACACTCTCTTCGTTTATTGCGAAATAATAGACTTCTCATACCCGAATTCATTAAAAGTCGCCTAAAAGACAAACTTCCAAGGAGTCGGGCTTGTAAAATTAAAACAAACGTTTAATTTAATGAGTTCGTGCAAAACACTACCGCCATCCTATCCACCCGTTCTGAGAAAACACGAAACCGGTTATTGAAGACCACGGAATCGATTTTCGCAACCCGTGGGTTCGGGGGCTTGACCCTACGGGAAGTAGCCCAGCGGTCACAAACCAATCTGGCATCTGCTCACTACCATTTTGGATCGAAGGAGGCCATGGTGTTGGAAATGTTACAGTCACGGGTGAGGCCAATCAACCTGCGCAGGATGGAGTACCTCGCGGAGGCGAGGGAAAAATCCGAAGGTAAACCGTTGAGCACAAGGGATATTCTGCGTGCCCTGATTCTTCCAATCGGGGAAGAAATTTCTAAAAGTACGCACACGCGCCAGACCCTCGCCCAACTCGTTGCCCGCACATTTACAGAGCCCGCGAAATTTATCCAGACGATGCATCGCAAATTCTTCGGTGAGTTGTGTGAAAAATTTATGGATGAATTACGAAAAACGCACCCAGAGGTGAAGGAGCAGGATTTGTACTGGAATTTACATCTCGCCATCTCCTCCATGCTTGGGGCTCTGGCCCAGCATCGAAGACTGAAAGATTTTTCCAAGGGTACATGTGATGAGGAAGACACCCACGATATGATTGAACGATTAATTACATTTGCCACTCATGGCTTTGAAGCCGGTATTTCCCAGCCATCTGTATGAAAAGAATTTTCACTATCCTCCCCTTTACATTAATCACTACTATTTGGTACGGATGTATGCCCACCCGGACTAAGCCGGTTGATCCATTACCCAGTAGTGAAATACCCTCTGAATGGGAGGCATTAGATCAAAACATCTCTCTTTCCGATGATAAGAATGTTACCTATTGGATGAATTCTTTTGAAAATGAATGGCTCAATGAAGCCGTCTACACCGCATGGAGTGCAAACCCTAGTCTGGTGGCCATGGCGGAGCAGACACTCGCCCGGGGAGAAGAGGCGGTCATTGCAGGGGCTTCAATTATACCACAGGCAAATGTGGGAGTGAATGGATCGAGGAGTAAGAGGAACCTGATTGGGTTTGGTTTTCCCAATGGCAGCACTTCCTTTACCACCGAGAGTTTCTCATCCGGAATTAACTTAAGCTGGGAAGTCGATCTTTGGGGAAAACTTCGTGACCAGCGAAACTCGGCAAAGAAAAGATTTGAGGGTGCTCAAGCCGATTATGAGGGCGCCCGCCTGTCTCTTGCCGGACAGGTTGCAAGGGCATGGTATGGAATTGTGGAAAGCGAACAGCAATTGGAACTGGCGGAGCAGATGACAGAAACATTTGAAAAGAACCAGGCCTTTACCGCCAACCGTTTTGCCAATGGACTTGCCTCCTCCCTGGAAAATGATATCGCAACCAGTGCCCTGGCCAGCTCCCAGGCGACGGAAACTATGCGTGAGAGAGTACGGAATGCACAGGTAAAGGAATTGGAATCCTTTCTTGGAGCGTATCCAAAGGGGGATGTGGACCGTAATTTCCCTGATACTTTACCGGAACTTGCACTGGCCCCGCTCCCACCAACCCCGGCACAGACGATGGAGAACCGTCCGGATTTGCAGGCGGCTCGGCTACAACTGGAAGCGAGCGGATATGATCTGTCTGCCGCGAAAATGAACCTTCTGCCCTCGTTTTCCCTGTCAGGAGGTCCGGGTAGTCGGTCGGAAGAATTTGGAGATCTGCTCGATAATCGTTTCCGCACATGGGAGGTTTCAGGATCGGTAACACAGCCTTTATTTAATGGCGGGCGTATTCGGGCAAATATCCGCAGGTCGGAGGCCTTGCGAAAGGCAGCAGATGCAAATTACCGGGTTGTCGCTCTGCGTGCCTTCACCGAAGCGGAAACTCTACTTGCAAACGAGAGTTTTCTGCAAAAAGAGGAGAATTACCTGAAGAACGCATCCATGGCTGCTCAAACAGCATCCAAGACAAGCTGGGATCGCTATCAGCGGGGGGTGCAGGGAATTTTCGATACCCTCGAAAGTCAAAGGCGTGCGTTTGATGCAGAGAGCCGATTACTCAGTTCCCGTAAGGAGCGTATTTTTAACCGAATCAATCTATTTTTAGCATTGGGCACACCCGCCCTTCCCACTGAACCATGAAAATTATTTTTCCAGTACTCGTTCTGGTCGCCCTGTTCTTCGGATCCCGGCAACTCATAAAGATGCGTCCGGATCCCCAGGCACGGGAGGTGAAACGAAAGATCCCCTTTGTGGAAGTCATAAATGCAGAAAAGAAGCCATTACGCTCAAGCATTTCCGCGTACGGTACTATTCAGCCGAGGACACAGACTACCCTGATTGCGGAAGTGCCGGGCATAATCGAGGAGGTGGCACCCTTTGAGAAAGAAGGTTCCCAAACTACCAATTTCCGCCCCGGTGGTTTTTTCCAAAAAGGCGATTTACTCCTCAAAATTGAGGATGTTGATTTGGTAACCATGGAAGCGGAAGCTCGGGCAAACCTGCGTCGGGTGGAATTACAGCTCATCCAGGAGAGGGAGCTCGCCAAACAGGCAAAGCTTGAATGGGGTGACCGGGACTGGAGTCTTGCTTCCGATTTGGTGAAGCGAATACCCCAGATCGAAAAAGCAGAGGCGGAAACCCGGGCAGCTGAGGCAAGACTGACCCAGGCGACTCGCGATTTGAACCGATCCCAGGTAAAGGCTCCCTTTACGGGAAGAATTTTAAAAACGATGGCCGATGTGGGGCAGCAGGTAGGTTCGGGTGCTTCCGCTGCTCTTGCGGAGATTTATGCCCTCGATTCAGCCGAGATCAATCTGGCACTCAGCCGTTCGGAAATGAACTTTCTTGGATTTGCGGACGGATTTAAGCCCTCGGATGAATTAAATGTCCAGACACAGGTGCTCGATGCTTCAGGTGAAGTGATACACCAGGGTGTGCTCGACCGTTCAGAGGGAGTGGTCGATCCAAGAACACGTCTGACCAACCTCGTAGCCCGTGTGGATGACTGTTTTGCAAATCCATACTCGAAAAAACCGGTTAAAAATCCATTGGCGGTAGGACAATTTGTGAACTTACGATTCATCGGTGCCGAAGTGGATGTATTTCTGGTGCCTGAGTCTGCCTTTCGTACCCAGGTAACCGTACTGGTGGTTGATCAAGATAACCGCCTGTACACCCGTGAGGTTCAGGTAATTCACAGAACTGACAAAGAAGCATGGGTGACCGGTGGCTTATCAGAAGGAGAAAATGTGTGTGTCACCCCAATTGAAATTATTTCCGAGGGAATGCAGGTAAACCTGGTGAATCCAACTGAGGACTCCAACAAGACCCAGCCATGATTGCCTGGTTTGCCAGAAACGGGGTTGCGGCCAATCTCTTGATGGGAATCATTTTGATTTCCGGATTCTTTTCCATACGCGGATTAAAAATGGAACTTTTTCCGGATTTCGATCTCGATCTGGTTACCATTTCCGTCCCCTACCCCGGAGCAGCACCATTGGAAGTGGAAGATGGTATTTGTAAACAGATCGAAGAAAAGATCTGGGACTTGGACGGAATAAAGGAAATGACTTCATTTGCCAGGGAAAATGTGGGCGTGGTAAGTGTGCAGGTGGAAAGGAACAAAGATGCGAAACTGCTGGCCGACGAAATTAAGGTTCGGGTGGATTCCATTCTAAATTTCCCGGAGGAAGCCGAAAAAGCAATGGTGGAAGTAGCCACCCAGAAACGGAAAGTTCTCGCGGTCGCCATACATGGAAAAGCCGATCCTCGATCCCTGCGAAAACTGGCAGATAAAACCCTCGATGATCTGACCAACCTGCCTGGGATAACGCAGGTGGAGATTGCCGGGATAAGAAAGCCGGAGATTGGCATAGAGGTTTCTGAAAACGCTCTACGCGAACATGGAATGAGCTTTGATGATGTGGCACGGGCTCTGAAAAAGAGTTCCGTGGATATCCCAGGTGGTGTGGCCCGAACATCTTCTGGCGAGACCTTACTTCGTTCGATGGGTAAAGCACGGGACGGCAGAGAATTTAATGAACTGGAGGTAATGACCACCGCCAACGGTTCCAACTTAAAATTAAATGATTTGGCATGGGTAAAGGACGGGTTTGAGGACAAGGTACTCTACACTGAATTTTCGGATGAACCCGCGGTAACCCTGAGGGTTTTCCGAGTGGGAAATCAGAGTCCGCTGGATATTTCAAAAAAGGTTAGCGATTATGTTGAAAGAATAAGTCCCACCCTGCCGGAAGGACTTTCCATGACCATCTGGAAGGATAGTTCCTTCTATCTGCAGGGCAGGTTGGAAATGATGGTTCGTAACGCTTTTCAAGGATTGCTGTTGGTCTTCCTTGTGCTCTCACTCTTTCTTAGACCATCGTTGGCAATCTGGGTGGCTATCGGTTTGCCAATCTCATTCATGGGAGCATTTGCCACCATGGGGCTGGTTGGAGCATCCATCAATCTCGTATCCCTATTTGCTTTTATTGTGGTGCTGGGGATTCTGGTGGACGATGCAATTGTGGTAGGTGAATCCGTTTACACTCTTGGTTCAAAAGGTGAAAAATCCTTACAGGCATCCATCATGGGAACTCACTTGGTGGCTATGCCGGTAACCTTTGCGATCATTACCAGTATGGTCGCCTTTGTACCGATGCTCTTTCTTCCCGGTTGGCTAGGAAAGTTGATGAAGGACATACCGCTCGTGGTCATCCCTGCCCTCTTTTTCTCGCTGATCGAATCAAAGTTTATCCTACCCTACCACCTGAGTCTTTGCCGCTTTGATAAAATCCCCAAGAACTGGATAGCAAAGCTCCAAAATAAAGTATCTGTTGGATTGGAGAGATTGATCGAGACGCTCTATCAGCCAATTCTTAAAGTTTGCCTCGAGTGGAGATACCTTACCCTTTCTATTTTTATGGGACTTTTGTTTATTACCTTTGGCTTAATCATAGGTGGACATGTACCAAGTATCCGGGGGGTGCCACCGGTACCTTCTGATTATATCTCGGTTAAACTTTCCATGCAGGACGGTGTGCCCGCCAAAACAACTGAAAAAGCACTACTTGAAGTGGAGAGAGCAAGACTGGAAGTGGTGGATTATCTTGTCGGACAGAATGAACCAAATCCGTTTAGGTATGTAATGAAAACGATGGGTGCACAGCCCTTCTCAGGAGGTCCGAAAAGCTCATCCAATATCGTAACCGGTTCGAATCTGGGTGAAATAAGTGTGGAACTTATCAAATCCGAGGAAAGAACCCGTTCTGCACCTCAGATATCTGCTCTATGGAGGGAACGGATCGGGCCGTTACCCGGAGTAAAAGAAATGTATTTTGGAGATGTGGCGGCTGGCGGTAGCAAGACTGCCATCGATATTGAAATTGCGGGGCACGATCTCGAAAAAATGAGTGAAGCTGCCGATAAATTGAAAAACAAACTGGCTACCTACGAAGGACTGTTTGATATATCGGACACATACTCGGGAGGTAAGCGAGAGATGAAGATCCGCTTAAAACCAAACGGTCGATCGCTCGGTCTCACACAGGCGGACCTTGGCCGGCAGGTCAGACAGGCTTACTACGGAGAGGAAATTCAAAGAATCCAAAGGGAAAGAGATGAGGTGAAGGTGATGCTCCGCTATCCCTTGGCTGACAGAAAAACTTTGACCGCCCTCTCCAACCTGCGGGTGCGGGCACCCAATGGAGTGGAAGCACCCCTTGAAGAAGTGGCTACCATCGAGCTAGGTCAGGGGTATCCCACAATTAAGCGTTCAGACCGTGCACGCATCATTAATGTTCAAACATCCGCAGATAAGGTTCTCGCCAATATTCCATTAATCGAGAACGACTTGGATACGAATTTTATCCCTGCTCTTCGTAAAGAATTCCCAAATATCCGATTCTCTTTTGTAGGAGAGAAGAAGGAACAGGATGAAAGTGACTCGGGTCTGGCACAGGCGGGTGGTATCTGCTTATTCGTCATTTACGCCCTGCTTGCCATTCCCTTTCGTTCCTATCTCCAGCCATTCTTGATTATGTCGGTCATTCCGTTCGGTCTGATCGGTGCGGTCTTTGGTCATTACTTATTCGGTCTTCCTCTCAGTCAGTTATCCCATTTTGGTTTGGTTGCCCTGACCGGTGTTGTGATCAACGACAGTCTGGTACTGGTGCATTATGTTAACCAGCGGGCCAAGGAGACTAACATCTTAGAGGCGGCCAGACTTGCGGGAATGGCAAGATTTCGTGCAATCTTACTTACATCGCTGACCACATTTGTAGGACTTTTGCCCATTCTTTTTGAAAGAAGTTTACAGGCTCAGTTTCTTAAGCCGATGGCCATTGCCATTGGTTTTGGTGTTTTGTTTGCCACCTTTATCACTTTGCTCATGGTACCCTGTCTTTACCTGATCCTTGAGGATCTTAAAAACCTGCCATCCAAAATTTTTGGTTGGCTAATCAAAGTGTTAAGCCGGTTAGGATTGGTTTCCAAAAAACCAAAATCCTTCAAAGACCTCGAAGAGGTTACTGGCTAGTTAAGGGCGATCGCCAACTCCAAGTATCGTCTCGAAATAAGGCTCCTTACTTTCCTTGGCAACAATTTCGACTTTGGCACGCTTAAACCCGGCTTCGCGAATCATCCTATAAAGATCGTTCTCGCCAAATCCGAGCCATTGATCCTTGTAAAGCTCACGGGCCTTTTCAAATTGATGCTTTTTTAAATCTAGTATTACCAATTGCCCTCTCGGTTTTAGAATACGGAATGCTTCATAGAGAGCTTTTTCAGGACGCTGGGCATGATGAAGCGACTGGCTCATCAGGGCTAAATCCACACTTTTAGCCGGCAGGGGTACTTTCTCAATATCTCCCTGCTTGTAAATCAAGTTGGACAAGTTTTTTTTCTTGGCCAAGTCAGTACCTAAACGAACCATACTTTTAGAACTATCGATACAAAAAACTTTTTTCGCTCTTTCTGCGAGTAACTGAGATAATGTGCCTTCACCGGCTCCCAAGTCTGCGATATTTATCTGAGGAACCAACCTAAGAAGGAAATGGCCAATTGCATCCCAGGAACGTCCTGGCACATAATTTTTGCCCAAGCGTTCGGCAACCTCATCAAAATATCTTTCACTTTCCCGCCTTCGCCTGTCTATAATGCGGGTAAGTCCTGCCTGATCACTCTCCCAAAACTCCTCCTCCAAATCTTCCCGTAAAGCGACACGAATAAGATCCAACCTGGGAGAATCATCCAAAAGAAGTGAATAAAATGTTTTTTTCCCGTCCTTCCTATCCGTTAAAAGACCGTGCCGACGAATCTGCGATAAATGAGTGGAGATTCTTGACTGTCCCATCTCCAAAATTTCCTGCAGTTCTGCAACAGACAATTCCTCCTCAGCAAGAAGTTTTAACAAACGCAAGCGTGTGGTGTCAGATAAAACCTGGAGAATCTCTGTTACCTTGATCATACTACAAAAATAAACATACAGAGATCTAGTGATCTGCAAACATCTTTTCCTCCCTATGAAGGAGGTAATTCAAGCTAAAAGATTACTTGTGAGAGAATTATTGAGAGTCAACCCAGCGGGCAAGACCTTCAATTTTCCAGTTGGTGACCGTTCCCTCGATCTCTGTTTCAACTAGATCATCAACTTTTTTACCGAGAAGATTCTGTCCAAGTGGAGTAAGGTAGGAAAGAACATTTTTGTCCGGATCACTATCCCAAGCTCCAAGGATGGTATATTTTTGAGCCTCTCCAGAATCTGAGTTTGAGAGATTCACAATGGATCCAATACCCACAGCATCCGCAGGGGCATCCATGAAATCTGTGGGCTTCGCCCTCATCAGATCGGTTTGTAATTCTGATTGGCGGGCAAGCAAAACTTTCTGCTCATCTTTAGCCATGTGATATTCAGCATTTTCACGAAGATCGCCATGTTCACGTGCTGCTTCAATCGCTTGCGAGTTGGCCGGAATCTTCTCTTTATTCAATTCATCGAGATCGGCCATCTTTTTATCGTAACTGGATTGGGAAACGATCAGAGAATCATCGGTAGTTACTGACTCAACCTGAGATGTAGAAGATCCACTTCCGTCGATGATGTCTTGAATCTCAGGGTAAAGTTTTATAAATCGTGCGAGCAATGACCGCTTGCTTAAATCCTCAAAACCGGGGTTCAATATCAGCGCTTGTGCCAAGTCCTTAGCATTTTCAGCTGTTCCTTTTGTAAGAATATCGCGAAGAAGTTCTTTGTCATCTGAAAGAATTTCAGCTAATGGGATCCTGCGAGTAGTCGCGTTCTGAAGGGATTCATAGTCAATCGCAGAAAAGACTGCGGTCAATAGTTGGGGCGTCATCAATTTTTCCAGCAATGCCTCAAATTTGCTTAATTTCCGGAACTTGATCATCCACAAAAGAACGGGTGCCCGTAAAGTCTGCTCATCCAGGATAGATGATAATGATTTGATCAATAACTTGGATTCATCACGATCGATCAAGAAGTGAGCACTCTCTCCGGAAAACTTAGTCGCTGTATTATGAAGAAGATGAAGAACGGTGTCTTTCCATTTCTCTGGATAAACCCGGGTTACAAGGTCAAGCAAACGAGAATGAAACTTGGCTGGCATCTGATCAGCTAAAGCAGGCAGATCCTCCTCGCATTCGTGCAGAATGGAAGCCGAGGTGGGTTCAAGTTTTTCGACATCCTCCTCAACATCACGAGCAAGATTGTTCCTCACCCAAATTCCGTGAAGACGATCGGCCTGACTTAAATTGCGAGCTTCCATCAAAGCCACCGTTAGGTCGTGCAAAACTTGTGGCAAATCAGCCTGTAAGTCTTCTTTCTCCGAAGCAAGATCGTAAAGTTTTTCAGCAAGGATGATCTTTTCCTTGGATCTTTTTTCATCGAAGAAATCTTGTAAGATTTCCTGTTCCGGTTTAACCGGTTCATCCCGAAGAACATAGGGTTCAGTTTTTTTATTAGGAACAGCAACGCGAGGGTCTTTAATTAGTAGCTTTTTCGTGGCAGTCCACCATTTTTTCCCTTTTGCTGCACCGAGAAGAAGATTGATTATTCTCTCCAATTCTCGGGTGGCTGCACATCCATCTTCGAATTTAGAAATGATTTCAATAAATAGTTCGACTGGCTCTTTTTTAACTTTTGCATCGATCTCTTCTGGATTGTTGCGATGACGGGAAATGATATGATCTTCATCTAAAACCTCCAACTTATCCAAGCAGAATACCGGATCCATAGCATGAGATTTCCTTTCACCCTCTTCAAAATCGACAACGATCATCCCGCGATCCGCTTCAAACCCAGTGATCTTACCCACGCCCCAAGCACGATGGATACAACTGGCGCCCTCTTTCATGACCTCAAGGGCAGAGCGTGAAGATTCTAAGGATGGGTCTTTTTCGATCAAACGATCGACGGTTTCGACATTCATTTAAGAGTTCTTAAGTTTGTTAAAGGATTTTTCAGACAAATTTGATTTGAGCAAACACTGATTAATAAAGATTTCAAGCAGGATGGCGAGTGAAAATGTAGGCTAAATCAGCTTTCTTCAGCAGACTCGTCCCCCGCAGGTTTTGGCACTTTTAAGAGGATCAAAAAAGGAATTAATAATAAAAACGCACCTGTGGTGTAGGCGAAGGTAGACCCGAACAAAAAATAAGCCAGACCTGCAAGCATTGGACCACATGCCCGGGCAATCGAACCGGAGGACCGGAAGATCCCCAAATTAAAGCCTTGGTCCTTCTCACTTGAGTGAAGAGATGTCAGAGCAGTAAGAGTAGGACTAATAAACGCCACCCCGCAGGACATCAGGAAAAGAGCAAAGAAAAACCAGGTTTCAGATGTGGGGAAGGCAAGCAGAATGAAAGCAAAGAAACCGAGAAAAATACCCTGAAGTGCCATATTTTTCTCTCCAATTTTCCCGACAAACCTTCGGACGAAAAAGCCTTGTGCAAAAATGAGGGTAAATCCTATCAACAAGAACATACTCGTGATGTCACGAGGTTCATAAAGATACCTTTCCACTGCTAAAAAAGTTAAGGTAAACTCCATTCCGCTAAAAGAAATCATGTAGCAGAGATAGGATAAACAAGTCCTACGGACAGCCGGGTTGGCAACTCTTTTAATCTGAAAAATTGCAGGCCTGGGTTGCTCATCCCCCTCACCTCTTTTATCAACGGGTAAGGTTTCACGAAAACGCATGGCCAGCCAAGTCCAATTCACAAATGCGAGGCAGAAACTGATCAGGGCAGCTAAGGAAAAGGGGGTTAGGGCAAGAGCCGAATCAGAATTGGTCGACCAATCCCATGAACTTGCATATCCACCAAGTGCCGGTCCCAGCACAAATCCAAGACCAAAGGCGATGCCTACAATAGCCATACCTTTTGATCGGTCTTTTCTTGATGTAACATCTGCAATCGAGGCAGTAGCGACAGACAAATTGCCACTGGCAATTCCACCTATAACTCGAGAAAGGACCAAAATCCAAAAACTACCGGCAAAAATCCATAATCCATAGCCAAAACAGGTGCCGCCTAGGGTTAATAATAAGACGGGTCGCCTGCCTACCCGATCAGAAAAACGGCCCCAAATGGGAGCAAATACAAACTGAAGTATGGCATATAGAGATCCCAGGGCTCCACCAAAGATTACGGTTTCCAATCGGAAACCTTCTCCATCTACACCTTCAAAGCCATATCCCTTAACTATCTCCACAAAAGAAGTAACCAAGCCTCCACCCATCGATGCCTCACGAGTAAGGTAATGATCGAGCATCGAGGGGAACAAAGGGAAAATGACCGAAAACCCAACCATATCCATAAATATAGTTAGGAATACGACTCCAAAAGTGGCTCTTTTTTGTTTATCGCTCAATGATGTAGTCTCACTCATTAAATTGAATCTTTCTCGCGGTTCGACCGGTTGATTTCACGTAAGGCAGTAAGAACATTTTCAGGAACTAAATCTGTTTCTCTTTCACCAAAGAGATGAACTTGTTTAATCAGTTGTGAACTGGTGTAAAAATATTTTTCGTTAGGCATCAAAAAAATTGTTTCAAGACTGCAGTCCAAGTGCCGGTTCATTTGAGCCATTTGGAATTCATATTCAAAATCGGAAACTGCCCGTAATCCCCGGACTAAAACACTGGCCTTTTTTTCCAAGGCATAATCGACCAGTAATCCGGAAAAGGATTCCACAGCCACATTTCGATGACTTCCCAGGTTTTCTTCCACAAGTCTGACCCGACTAGCCGTATCAAAAAGAGTATTTTTGGAATTATTCCCTTCAGAGACGGCCACAACAACCTGATCGAAAAGATTACAAGCCCTGCTAAGCACATCGAGATGTCCTTTTGTTACAGGATCAAAAGTTCCAGGGTATAGGGCAGTAATCATTCCATTTTATTCATAACAGGACATTCGATGAAGTCCACTCTCAAGGTCATCGTTCGTTCGGGTTGCATTAAAAGGAACAAAGGGATACTCTTGAGTATCGAAGCATGAATTTTCCAAATTTGCTCACACTTTCAAGAATCCCGCTGATGCTGATCGTTATTGGTCTGCTGTACCCGGATCCATCCACCACTTGGCCCGGATTAAGAAGTCTCGCCCTGTTCCTATTTCTTTTTGCAGCCCTTACAGATTGGTTAGATGGTTGGTTGGCGAGAAAATTTGGACAGGTATCTGAATTCGGCAAGTTTATGGATGCCCTTGCCGATAAGGTACTCACCATGGGTATGTTTGTAAGTCTGTTAGCCCTAGGTGCACTCGAAAAATGGACTCTTTTTCTGATTCTGCTTATTCTTTCCAGAGAATTCCTCATAACCGGATTGCGTTTAGTTGCGGCGGCCAAAGGCAAAACCTTGGCTGCGGAAAAAGTGGGGAAAGTGAAGACAGTGATCCAGCTATTATGCATTTCTCTTTTTCTTGGTCAGTTATCCTTAGAGGTGGATGGAACCCGTTTTCTCGATCCAGACACAAACATACAGATTATCGAAACCCTTCGCTGGTCAGGACAAATAAGTCTAATTTTTGCCACAGTGCTAACTGTTTTCTCGGGCATTATCTATTTGGTGAAATACTGGAAGTACTTTCTCGACGAATAGCCAATGCTCGCAAAGAGTATTGAATTTTTGGCCACCCTTGGCCCAATTGGGAAAAAATGCCCCGCCCCGGGTACCTTTGGAAGCTTGGCGGGCCTAGTAATCGTTTTAGTTTTGTCCTGGTCTACCCAACTAAGCTTTTCTAGCATCGGAATTTTATTTATCCCGTTCATTCTGATGGGTATTCCCATCTGTACCCAAGCTGAGAAAAGTATTGGCAGGTCAGATCCAGGGGAAGTTATTTGGGATGAATTCACTGCCATACCTCTGGTATATATTGGATTACCCGCTAGTGTGTCGTTCTCAAAACCACAGGAAATGCTTATCTGGATGGTTGCCGGATTTATCTTTTTTCGAATCTTTGATATCATTAAACCTCTTGGAATTAAAAAGATACAACACATAGGAAAAGGTTTAGGCGTAATGATTGATGATGTTCTCGCAGCGATTTATTCAGCAGTACTGTTACACCTGACATTCACTTTTTCTTTGTCTTTTTTCTAACTTCCCTCTCTTATCTTGGTATATTATGAGTAAAGCGTCAGAAAGCGGGAATGATTCAGGTTTGTACACCTTTACCTTGGAAGTCTCCAATAAGATGGGTGTTCATGCTCGTCCTGCCGCTATGATTGTACGCATTACTTCCCGATATGATGGAGATGTCTGGGTTACCAAAGACGATGAGCAAATTAATGCAAAGAGCATTATGGGCATCATGATGCTGGCTGCAGCCAAAGGTACGAAATTAAAATTTGAAACCAACTGCGAAAAAGCCAAGGATTTTGAGAAAGAAATGACGGGGCTTTTCGCTGCCAGGTTTCAGGACGAATAAAAATCTCCTCAGGCGAGTAAATCCGCCACCCGAAGATCGTAAAATTCCTTTAGCCTCTCTTTGATGCGAACAGGTCGCCCCATGGCCAGAATTTCATTCACTAATTCCTTACACTCCTGCTGCGTAAATCTACGGCCGAAGAATTTAAGTTCCTGCAATAAAGGTGGTGCACAACTAAGGTGATCGAAACCCAATCCTAAAAGAATTGGTAGAAAATGAGGATCCCCGGCAATCTCACCACAAACCGTAATTGGCTTACCAGTGCGTTGCGCCACCCGACTGACGTGTTCGAGAGATCGAATCACCGCAGGGTGGTGAGGTTCATACAGATAGGCGATCTGGTTGTTCACCCGGTCAACCGCGAGCAAGTACTGGACTAAGTCATTAGTTCCAACGCTGAAAAAATCAACCTCCTTGGCAAGTAGATCACAGATCGTCACTGCAGATGGAGTTTCAATCATGCAACCGACCTCGATCGATTCATCAAATCCCACTGCCTTTTCTCTTAATTCGTTTTTTGCCCGCTCCAAGAGAACTTTCGCTCGGATGACTTCCCCTACTCCACTGATCATCGGAAACATCAATTTTACATTACCAAAAGCACTGGCTCTCAAAATAGCCCGTAATTGCAGAAGAAAAGTTTCCGGATTTTGTAAGCAGTAGCGGATCGCCCGAAAACCCATAAATGGATTATTTTCTTGTTCCCGGTCTCCCTGACTAAGGACTTTATCGCCGCCCAAGTCCAAGGTTCTTATAGTTACAGACAAGGGCTTTGCAGCCTCCACTAATTCCCGGTAGTGTGCAAATTGCACCTCTTCGGTGGGCATTTCATTTTTACGAAGAAATAACGCTTCCGTTCGAAATAAACCCACGCCTTCACAAGCCGACTCCATCGCTGCGTTCACTTCCTCCGGGGTATCAGCATTGGCAAACAACTGAAAAGGCTGACCGTCTTTGGTTAATGCAGGTTCCTTCGCATCTTCTTCAACCAAATCCTTAAGCTTTTTTCTACGAACCCCTACTTTTCCATATCGAAAAAGAGTTGTTTCCGTAGGGTTTATGATCACCAAGCCCTCAAAACCATCGACTAATAAAGTATCTCCTCCGGACAAACCCTCTGTTAAACTACGAACACCGACCACAGCAGGAACTCCGCTGGCCCGGGCCATAATCACCGCGTGACTGGTTTGCCCTCCCGTTTCCGTAGCTATTGCCAAAATTTTCGAGCGATCAAGCGAGGCGGTGTCAGAAGGCGTCAAATCTTCAGAGACTAAAACCCTTGGATCTTCCAAAAAGGCAGTACCGGCAGCAGTTGCCCCTATAAGATTACGGATGAGACGGCGGGAGATATCTTTCAAATCGGCTGCTCTTTCCCTAAGATACACATCCTCGAGTTGATTGAAATAATCGTAATATTTTTGGGTAACCCGATAGAGACACTGCTCCACATTGTCTCCAGTTGAACGAATCTCCTTTTCCACATCGTCAATCAGGGCTTTGTCTTCCAAAACCATTAGGTGGGCATCGAAAATACCCGCTTCTTTTTCACCTAGATTTTTAGCCACTCCCTCGCGGACTTCCTTGATCTGATCATAGGTTATGCGTAGAGCCTCTTTGAAACGGGAGATTTCCTTGGGTTGATCTTCCTCTTTTACCTCATAATTTAAAACCTCAAGTTCTTCATGCAAGAAGCGAAACACTTGCCCATGAGCCACCCCAGGAGAAGCAGGTATGCCAAAGAGAGTGATCTCATGCTTGGTTGAAGGTTCTAAATCATCGTCCATATTAGTAGATTTCTCATATTATGCAGGATTACCTGGAACTTGAAACCCTATTTATTGAACTTATCAGAGAAGCTTGGTTTCAGTTAGAAAAATATCTTCTCCCCAGGAATCAAAAATCAACTGCTTAACCGGTCCGATATCAAATCCTTCGGGAATGATGAAGAAACAACAGGATCCACTTCCTGAAACCATCGGATTAAGCTTAAATCTTTCCCTAAGTTCTTTAAATAAGGCGGTTATGAAAATAAATTTCTTCAGCACTGGTGAACTTAAATCGTTATACATCAGATCTATGAGAGATAACTGGCCAGACTCCCAATGTTCGATCCGCTCGTCTATTTGATTTGTATCCGGGAACAAGCTATCTCCCACCTGATAACGGCCGTATATATCGGCTGTTGAAAAACCACAGGAAGGCTTAAACAGCAATACCCGGTTACCCGAAATCTTTTTATTTGCATCAGGTTTAACCTCACGAATTTGCTCACCCCTCCCACTTGCAACACAGGCACCTCGAAGTAAAAAACTTGGACAATCGGAACCCACTCTCGCACCTAAGTCCAGCATGTCATCAAAACTGAGTTTCTTTTGGGAAAGTAAGTTTAAACCAATAAGGGTGGATACCGCGTCAGAACTGCCCCCCCCCAGTCCTGCCTGCATCGGAATTTTCTTTTCGATTAAAAGATCAACACCATTCTCAATACCAGTAGCGGACCGCCAATGATTTACCATCTGTACGGCTAAGTTATGTTCGTTCGCAATCTCTATATTCCCCGGGCATGAAATAGTGGTACTTCCCTTTTCTTTCGCTTTCCGAACCGTCACCAGATCATGCAGTTGGACTTTAGCTAAAACCGTTCTTAATTCATGAAAATTATCAGCCCTTTTTTCACTTACGGAGAGAAAAAGATTAATTTTGGCAGGAGCTGGGACGCAAACCTTACAAATTCCACTCAAGAGAGACATCCATAAAGTATGGAGTTTTTCAAAGAAATGAGCGATGCCAAAGAATTGAATTGGCTCAATCGACCAGTCTACCATGATGTTAAATGTGACTCATAAAACTCCAGAAATCATTCTCGCTCTTGATGTGGATAAACGGGAGCAGGCAGAAAAAATACTCCAAGCTACAGGAAATAAGCTGAAGTGGGTAAAAGTCGGGCTTCAAAGCTATCTCCGTGATGGTCCGGATTTGGTAAGAACCATCGCGGATTCGGGCAAGAAGGTTTTTCTCGACCTCAAACTGCACGATATCCCCAACACCATGGCCAAGGCGATGGAAAGTTTATCCACTCTTCCAATTGGTATGCTCACACTTCATGCTCATGCCGGAGAAGAAGCCCTCAAAAGATGTGCTCAAACTGGAAAAGATATCCTTCCGGAAACCCTTCTTCTGGCCGTTACAGTTCTAACCTCCATGGACCAGAACGCTTTAAGTTCAATTGGAGTGAAATCACCTGTCATCGAACAGGTAGAAAGACTGGCCCGAGTTGCCACCCAATCTGAAATAGGCGGAATTGTATGCTCCCCCCACGAGCTTGTCCATCTACGCGCATGCCTTCCCTGTAAAACTAAAATGGTGACTCCAGGTATCCGTCCGGCAGGAAGTGCCGTCGGGGATCAAAAAAGAATTATGACACCGACCCAGGCGAAACAGGCAGGTGCTGATTACCTGGTGATCGGACGTCCCATTCTCGCTGCAGAGAATCCGTCAGGAGCCCTCGATGCCATTTTGGAAGAAATGCAAAGCTAAGTTTCAATGCATGGGATAGTCTTACTGGCAGCCGGTTCCGGCTCAAGAATGGGAAATCAGACCAAGGATAAAATTCTGGAAAAAATTGGAAACAGCAATGCTTTCAGAATGAGCTTGTTTGCCTTTACAGAAATTGAACAAATTACCAGTATCGTGGTTGTTTTTCGTGACCATGAGCAAAAGGAAAGACTGCAAAGGGAATGCAATCAGCTCACCACTTTAGATGAGTCAAAGATTATCTATGTTAAAGGTGGCGAGCAAAGAAGCGATTCTGTCACAAATGGGCTGCACACTCTGCCGGAATCTTGTAAATTTGCCCATATTCATGATTCTGCGAGGCCACTCATCCGCAGAGAGACCATCGTAAAGATGATCGAGGAAGTCGACAAAAGCATCCCCATTGCGGTAGCGAGACCTGCAACCAACACCATTCGCAAAAGAATCTCGGGCTCCACTCTTTTTCAAACTGAAACCCTTCAAAGGAACCAACTTTGGGAGATGGAAACTCCTCAATCAGCACCCGTATCCTGGTTTCGCGAAGGATATGCCAAAGCCAAAGAAATGAATATTTCGATTACAGATGACATGCACGCCATCGAGCTTCTTTCCAAAGAAATGATCCTGCACGAACCGGGCTATCCCAATCCCAAGATTACTCACGGGCACGATCTTAAATATATATCTTCCCTTCTTGAATCATGAATAAACCTCTATTTCGCACCGGTCACGGTTTTGATCTTCATGTATTTGCAGATGATCGTGAACTCATCCTCGGAGGTGTTAAAATACCCCACGATCGCGGATTATTAGGACACTCTGATGCCGATTGTGTAATTCATGCCCTTGCAGATGCCCTGCTTGGTGCGGTTGCCCTGCCAGATATCGGGAATCTCTTTCCCGATGATGATCCTGCGAATAAAGATATGGACTCATCGATCATCTTACAAAGAGCGGTCCAGGAAATCGAAAAGCTTGGTTACTACTGCTCCAATGTCGATTTATCCATCATTGCCCAAAAACCGAAACTGGCACCCTACATACCAGTTATGAAAGAAGTATTGGGGAAGATTCTCAAAGTTGAATCATCATGCGTGGGGGTAAAAGCGACCACGCACGAAAGGATTGGATCACTTGGGCGAGCAGAAGGGATTGCCGTCCACGCGGTTTGCTTACTTTCCAGAATCTCCGATTAAGGCAAAAAATGCGATTTCAGGAAGGTATTTCTTCCGGTTTGAAAAACCGTGCAATTTCGGTGGAGGCCGAATCTTCCCCGTCCGATGCATGGACTACATTTTTCATCCGATCTGTACCCAGATCGCCACGAATTGTTCCTGCAGGTGCAGCATTCGAATCAGTAGGGCCGAGAAGATCACGAACACCTTGAATCACTGCATCTCCCTCTAAAATGAAGGCCATGACAGGACTGGAGCTCATAAAAGCGGCTATTTCAGGGAAAAAGGGCAAATCGGCCACATGCGCGTAATGCTCACGCAACAGGGCATCATTAAGCTGCAACATTTTACTGGCTTTGATCTCGTAGCCTTTTTCTTCAAAGCGTCCAATTACTTGGCCCGCGACTTTATTTTCCAAACAATCAGGTTTGAGGAGTATGAGGGTTCTTTGCATAAATATAAATTCCCTAAAAAAGAAGAGGAATAAAAGGAAAGGGAGAGTTAGGATTTTTCCTCTTCAGGCTCGTCTTCCGAAGAAGTGCTTGTAACAGATACTTTATCCTTTCCACTTTTCTTCTGCTCGAAACATAACCCTTTTTCCTCGTCATCCGAAAGAATTACGGTGATGGGTTTGTTTTTGCGTATATTGCCAGAAAGCAGTTCTTCGGCGAGGGTATCTTCGAGATATCTCTCAACCGCTCTGCGTAAAGGACGGGCTCCCAGTTTCTCATCGTATCCTTTTTCGATAAGAAATTCCTTCGCCTCGTCAGAAACTTCGATTTTAAGTTTCTTATCTTTTAAACGCTGAGATACCTTATTGAGTTCCAAGTCCACAATGGAACTCATACTTTCTTTGGCAAGTGAGCGGAAAATAACAATTTCAGTAAGACGGTTCAAAAACTCTGGTTTGAAGCTTTTCTTAGCCTCATCCATAATTTTATCTTTGGTCTTCTCGAAATCCTGATCAGCATCTCCTACCGCAAATCCCATGGAGGTGTTGCGCTGTAAGATGTGTGCCCCAACATTGGAGGTCATGATGAGAATTGTGTTACGGAAATCAACTTTCCTGCCTAAACTGTCTGTGAGCCTACCATCTTCAAGGATTTGTAAAAGAATTTGAGCTACATCGGGATGAGCTTTTTCTATCTCATCAAAAAGAATGACGGCATATGGTTTGCGACGAATAGCCTCGGTCAACTGTCCTCCTTCTTCATACCCGACATACCCCGGAGGAGAACCGATCATACGGGAAACTGCGTGTTTCTCCATGTATTCGGACATGTCAATCTGGATAAGAGATTCCTGATCACCAAAAATTCGCTCAGCCAATATTTTCGCAAGATGAGTCTTGCCGACTCCCGTAGGTCCGAGGAACATAAACGAACCAATAGGTCTTTTCGGATCTTTTAAATCGGCACGGGATCGGCGTAATGCTTTGGCGACCACTTGAGTCGCAAAGTCCTGCCCCACAATATGTTCGCGCAAATCTTCTTCGAGCTTGAGCAGTTTTTTGGACTCTTTAGCTTCCATCCGGTTCAAAGGAATCCCAGTCCAGTCCGCAACAACTTGAAGCATATCATCCTCATCGACGGTTGTTCGCTCCTCTTCACGGGATTTTTTCCATTTTTCAAGTACTCGCTCACGCTTAGCCCGTAATTTCTTTTCTTTATCCCTAGCTTCAGCCGCTTCTTCAAAATTTTGATCGGAAATAGCGGATTCTTTCAACGCACAGACTTCTTTGATTTCGTCTGAAAGCTGTTCAATCTCAGGTGGACGCTGCATTGTTTCCATGCGGGAACGGGCACCTGCCTCATCAACGGCATCTATCGCCTTATCGGGAAGGAATCTGCCCGTAACATACCTGTCCGTGAGTTTTGCGGCCGCTTCCAATGATTTGTCCGAAAAATTGACATTGTGATGTTCTTCGTACTTTGGACGAATCCCTTTAAGAATAAGAATAGTATCATCCACAGACGGGGCTTCCACCTTAACGGACTGAAAACGACGGTCCAGGGCTGAATCTTTCTCAATAAACTTGCGGTATTCAGCCAAGGTGGTGGCACCGATACACTGAAGTTCACCACGAGAAAGTGCGGGTTTAAAAATATTCGATGCATCCATTGCACCCTCCGCAGCACCAGCCCCAACAATCGTGTGCAGCTCGTCAATAAAGATGATGATGTTCTTAGACTTCTTTAATTCATCCATCACCGCTTTGATGCGTTCCTCAAACTGGCCGCGATATTTAGTTCCCGCGACCATCAAAGCCAAATCCAAGGTAACAACCTTTTTATCAATTAAATTTTCAGGAACCATACCGGAAGAAATCTGCTGAGCTAGACCTTCCACAATCGCGGTTTTACCAACCCCCGCTTCACCAATGAGTACAGGATTATTTTTTGTCCTACGGCAAAGAACCTGAGTCATGCGACGGATTTCTTTTTCCCGACCGATAACCGGGTCCATTTCACCTTTGCGTGCAATTTCAGTAAGATCACGACCAAAAGCTTTTAGGGCAGGAGTTTTAATGTCTTTACCCTTCTCTTCGGTCTCGCCGCCACCGACTACTGATGCTTCTTCTTCATCAGAGGATGAAAAATTAGGATCGAGCTCGGAAAGAATTTCATTGCGACAACGCTCCACATCCACATCGAGTGATTTAAGAACTCTTGCTGCCACGCCTTCGCCTTCTCGAAGTAGTCCAAGAAGTATGTGCTCAGTACCAACATAACTGTGATTCAAACCCTTAGCTTCTTTTCCGGCTAATGCTAAAACTTTTTTAACGCGTGGGGTATAAGGAACATTACCAGATGGCTTGGCTTCAGGTCCAAGTCCAACTTGTTCATCCACTGCCTGCCTAACGGAATCAAGGTCTAGGCCCATTTTTTGTAAAACATTGACCGCCACCCCTTGTCCCAGGTTAATCAGACCGAGGAGCAAGTGTTCAGTTCCCACATAATTGTGGTGAAATCGATCAGCTTCCTTACGGGCCAAAGCGAGTACTTGCTGGGCACGAGGAGTAAAGTTACTCATTGGTTCAGACATGACTAAATTACTACCACCCGATACTCCTTAAGTCAACTTACTCCCTCAAGATTAAGTTGGGGGGTACGACCAAATTCTTTTCGTAACAATTCAGCTCGCAAGCGATCGCGATCGGATGGTTCCACCGGCTTACCAGCCGAAAACTGCACATGACCGGGTTGAATTTCAATAAACATACGATCCGTGAGCGAACGAAAACGCTCTGGCAACATGTTAAAATCTGTAGCCAGTCGTACGAGAGAAAGAAGATCCATTGACTCGGAGCTTTGTATCAAATGGCAGGATTTAAGAATACCAACTGCACGGCTGATTTTATCAACTAGGCGCAACCCGTCATCCTGCATCAATTTTTCGCGAGCAAAATTTTCCTGCCGAACAATATTTTTTAAAGTTCCATTGAGGCGGTCAATAATTGCACCTTCTGATTCGCCCAAAGTTTGTTGGTTGGAGATTTGAAAAATACTTCCGCTTGCATCGGATCCTTCGCCAAATAACCCCCGAACCGCGATTCCCAGTTGATTAACCGCATTGATGACCTTGTCCATATTCTTGGACATAACTAATCCTGGCAAGTGCATCATGGCAGAAGCCCTCAACCCGGTACCTAAATTCGTAGGACAAGCAGTAAGGAAGCCCAACTCACAGTCGTAAGCATAATTGACCTGTGATTCGATCTTCGAGTCCAATTCATCTGCCCGTTTCCAGACTTTTTCAAATTCCAATCCGGGTTGTAATACCTGAATTCTCAAGTGATCCTCCTCATTTATCATTACGCAGCAGTTTCTATCACTTGAAAGAACGATACCCGAACCCTCATCGACTTGCGATAGCTCCGGACTGATCAAATGTTTCTCGACTAAAATCTGACGATCCAATTCACTTAGATCATCCACTTCCAAGGAAGTGCACTCTTTGAGAGTATCCATGTCAGTCATTGCATCCATGCATTTAGATAAAACTGCTTTTCGTTGCCCATCCTCAGCTTTTCCTGGAAATGGAAATTCTTTCAGATTTCGAGCCAGCCGAATACGAGTACTAAGGGTGACAGGGATACTCTTTGACTTCTTTTTGGATGACCCGAATTTATTGAGTAAATCGTGAAACATCTCAGAAATTAAACCTGCGTTTCTTTTTCAAGAGCTTTGAGCTGGTCTCGTAATTCCGCCGCTTTTTCAAAATCTTCATTCTCAATGGCAGTAAGCAGGTGTTTTTTTAGATCATCCACTGACTGCTCAAACTGAACCCGAGATTCAGATCCTGAAGGAATTTTACCGAGATGCTGGGTCCCTGCGTGCATTCCTTCAAGTAAAGGATCGAGAACAGGACGAAATACATGGTAGCAAGCCTCGCAACCCAACCGCCCTCCCTTTTTAAAGTCTTGGTGAGTCGTTCCGCACGATTCACAAACCATGACTCCTGCAGAAGCATCAGTATCACCCTCTGTGCTATCCATTAAGGTGCCAATGGATAAGTTTTCAGGATTGGTCACGCCATTTGCCTGAGCACAGCTTTCACACAAATCCATCTTGTGCATCTGGCCATTAAGAATTTGAGTCAAATGGACGGTGGCTTGTTTATCGCAATGATGACACTTCATATAATATAAGAATTACTAAATTCCAATGTAAGTTGAGATTCACTAAAAGACAACGCATTTGATGTGCCATAATTCATTTTTACCGCAAATGGAATAAATCTCTTTCGGATCACAATCTCACCCCGTCCTTACGAACATTTTCGCGAAATTTATCAATAAAATTTTTGGTCATTTGACCTGGCTGTCCATTTCCGACGGTCCGATGATCCACCTCGACACAAGGAATTACCTCGGCCGCGGTTCCGGTAAGGAAACATTCCTCAGCCGTCCATAGATCATATCGAGTAAGAGCCTGCTCACGACAAGGGATACCCAAATCTTGTGCAATATCCATAACTGCACCACGGGTTATTCCTCGTAGAGAACCCGCATCAAGAGGTGGGGTGTACAAAACTCCTTTACTTAAGACGAAGACATTATCTCCAGTACACTCAGCAATTTCCCCCTTGTCATTAAGCATCAGAGCTTCCTGAAATCCGACTTTTTTCGCCTCAATTTTAGCGAGTATATTGTTTAAATAATTCAGGCTTTTTACAGCTGGTGGAAGAGCTGATGCGTTAATTCTACGAGTAGGAACTGATATGATTTTCAACCCGTTCTCATAAAGTTCTTCCGGATAAAGTTGGATGTTATCCGCGATGATTATGACACTTGGTGGACCGCACCCATCCGGAGTGAGTCCCAGATGTCCCACACCGCGTGTTACAACCAATCTAACATACCCATTGGATAAATTATTTGCTCGGCAGGTGTCGCAAACCGCATCCGCCAGTTGCTGACGGCTCATAGGTAACTCCAAGAGAATAGCCTTAGCTGAATATTCCAGACGCTCAAGATGTTCATCCAGTTTAAAAACACAGCCACCATAAAGACGGATTCCCTCAAAAACACCATCCCCATAGAGCAGTCCGTGATCAAAGACTGACACCATAGCCTTTCCCTTCTCTACCAGATCTCCATTAAGATAAATTTTCATGCCTAAATACTTTTCATGAACAAAAGTTCTATCCGTGGCGAGCGCCAAGAAAAACTTTTATTCACCTATTCGCAATTAGGTTCTCCACCACCGATGGATCCGCCAATGTCGAAGTGTCTCCAATTTGATCAGTCTCATTGGTGGCAATCTTACGCAAGATACGGCGCATGATCTTTCCTGAACGGGTCTTGGGAAGAGCCGGTGCCCAGTGAATAGCATCCGGAGTGGCAATCGGTCCAATCACGGATCGTACCTGCTGTTTCAATTCGCCTCTTAATTCTTCGTTGTATTCAACACCGGCATTCAAAGTGACATAAGCATAGATACCCTCCCCTTTAACTTCATGGGGAAATCCGACCACAGCGGCTTCCGCCACCTTTTCATGAGCAACCAAGGCACTCTCAACCTCCGCGGTTCCCATTCGGTGACCGGACACATTGATCACATCATCAACCCGTCCGGTGATCCAGTAATAACCATCCTCATCACGACGACACCCATCTCCGGTAAAATAGTACCCCTTGTACTGATCGAAATAGGTTTCCTCAAAACGCTTATGGTCCCCATACACCGTCCTCATCTGCCCGGGCCAGGGTGCTTCCATCGCCAATACTCCACTGACTCCGTTCCCTTCAATCACTTCTCCGGTTTGAGGCTCCAAAATCACAGGTTTCACTCCGAAAAACGGAAAAGTGGCAGATCCCGGCTTTAATGGGGTGGCTCCGGGAAGCGGTGAAATCAAAACCCCACCTGTTTCGGTCTGCCACCAGGTATCTACGATCGGACATCTTTCCTTCCCAGCATTTCGATGATACCAGCGCCAGGCTTCCGGGTTAATTGGTTCGCCCACACTACCCAGAATTCGCAGGCTTGCCATATCGTACTTGTTTGGCCATTCCTCTCCTGCCGCTGCGATTGCACGGATTGCGGTCGGAGCAGTGTAAAATTGATTCACTTTCCACTTTTCAATCACCTGCCAGTAACGGTCTGGGTTCGGATAGGTCGGAATACTCTCAAACATTGTGGTGGTCGCCCCATTCGCCAATGGGCCGTACACAATGTATGAATGTCCCGTGATCCATCCTATATCGGCGGCACAAAAATAGACATCCTCCTCCTGATAATCGAAAATATATTTATGAGTGGTGGCGGTGTAGACCATGTATCCACCGGATGTATGCATCACCCCCTTGGGCTGTCCGGTCGAACCCGAAGTGTAGAGAACAAAGAGCGGATCTTCTGCATCCATTTCCTCGCATGGACAATGATCCGATGCGTCGACCATCGCTTCATCCCACCACAGATCCCGCCCATCCTCCATATTGCAGGTAATGCCTGAATCTTCGGCCACCCGTCTGACAACAATACAGGTTTCCACTGGTTCACCCATTCGCTCGGACGCGCTGGTCATCGACTGATCGGCATTTGGTTTCATCGGGATCGCCTTGGCACCACGAAAAGTGCCATTGGCCGTAATTAAAGTTTTACATTTAGAATCCACAATCCGATCCGCCAGAGCCTCTGCTGAAAAACCGCCAAAAACAACCGAATGGACCGCACCGATTCTCGCACAAGCGAGCATCGCCACCGCCGCTTCCGGCACCATTGGCATGTAGATCGATACCCTGTCACCCTTTTTAACGCCCCGACTTTTTAAAACATTGGCAAATTTAGATACCTGTTGATGCAGTTGTCGGTAGGAAATCGTGGCATCCTCCCCCGGTTCATTCCCTTCCCAGATAATCGCAGTTTTATCTGCTCGTGACTCGAGATGCCTATCCACACAGTTGTAACAGACATTGGTCTTTGCCCCTTTAAACCATTCGATTGAGATCGGTCCATCACGACGGTCATAATTATATCCACACACGGCATCCCACTTTGAATACCAATGAAAGTCATCGGCAACCTCCGCCCAAAACTCATCCGGGTCATCGATACTCTTTTGATACATGGCTTGGTATTCCTCCATATTCTTCAAGTAGGCATTTTCGGATGCGGAAGCGGGAGGCTGTACGAGATCGTTGGATTCAGGCATGAAGAAAGAGGGTTATGTTTATAAATTCGAGAAAATATAAAAGTTAGGAAATTGCCCATCGCTTGTCGATGTGCTTTTCATAGAACTTCCAAGATGCTTACTTCCGAACTCCAATACGACCTACCCCCAGAGCGGATTGCCCAGTCACCCGCCGAACAACGCGATCAGTCTCGCCTGCTCGTATTCGACCGGAAGTCAGGTAAGATTGCCCATCACCTTTTTCACGAATTACCCGACCTGCTCCCTCCCCGGCTATCGATTCTTCGTAATGATGTTTCGGTGCTCAAAGCTCGCCTACCCGGGGAAAGACCAACCGGTGGCAAAGTGGAATGTTTACTCCTCCGTCCTGCTGATCCTCCCGAAAACACTTGGCGTTGCCTCCTGAAGCCTGGAGGGAAAACGGCCAAGGCTGGTACTTTTGGATTGAAAGACGAATACTCAGCGGAAGTCATCGAAAGTCTGGCATCCGGAGAATACCTGGTGAAGTTTGACTTACCGAAAGATTCCAACCCTCCCGCTTTGGCTCAGCGATTGGGTTCCCTCCCCCTTCCCCCTTATGTCCGACGCCCCGCTGACAGTGCTGACGAGGAACGTTACCAGACTGTCTATGCCAAAAGTGGGAACCGTAGTGCCGTGGCTGCACCTACCGCCGGTTTACACTTCACTCCGGAAATCTTGAAAAAGCTGCGAGAGGATGGGCATACTATTCACGATCTCACCTTGTCCGTCGGACTGGGTACCTTCCGCCCCATCGAAACTGAAAAGGTGGAAGATCATCCGATGCATGCCGAAGAATATTTCCTCGCCCCATCCACAAAATCGGTCTTGCAGGATCCCACCCAAAACCGACTCGCCATTGGCACCACCTGCGTGCGCACCATTGAGCATTACCTGGCCACTGATGATCCGGATATCAAATCTCCTACCCGGGCCGAAGCCCAATTATTTATCCGCCCTCCCTATTCTTTTCTGGGAGTCGATCATTTACTGACCAATTTTCATTTACCCGGCTCCACGCTCCTCTGCCTGGTCGCCGCTTTTCTGTCACCAGGCAAACCGGATGGGCTACCGATGCTCAAAGAGATTTATGCCAAGGCTATCGCCAAAGACTATCGTTTCTTTTCCTACGGGGATGCGATGGTAGTTGTGTAATATTTAATACACGATAAGAGGCAGACCATGAAATCTGCTTTTTTATTGTTTCCTTTGGTTTTTTTCAGTGCACAGGCGAATGTATTTACCGTGACAAAGAGCCTCCCAGTTGATTTACAAAATGCTTCAAATGTTTTTACTAAATCCGTGGAGGTATTTGGTCTTCGAGTACTTGCGACAGACTCTGTACCTGACGCTAAAGTTTTACATACTGCGAATGTATTGGCCGAGTATTTGGACAACGATGAAAACGGTACGGTTGATCAGTCTGAAGTACTTGCCAAACTGTTAGGAAATTCAAATTCAGAAATTGCCACAATGGTCCTATTCGAGTCCGAAAGTGAGCAGGAATCGTTTTCAGGCTCTTTCGAAACATTAATGCAAATTTTAACCAGAAGCCAAAATCTTTTTGCGGATGAGATCTTTGAAAACGGAAGTTCTGGCAACGACCGCGATGCCACTCTCGAAGAAGTTCTTCACTTAGTCACAGATTTAGGGTGGGATGAAGCTTTTCCTGATATTTGGGGGGAGCGCAAAGGCTCATCCGTGGCGAATGCAATGGACTTGGCTCGTGGAGGCTACTTTGAAAATGTCCCCGCACAGTACCCGGAGAGTGCATGGTACACCTATGACGACGAAACATCTGATTATCCAACCCAGATCACCGAGTATGTATATTGGGCAACAACCACCCATCTCGGTGCTCAAAATTGGCAAGGACGCAACCATTCAAATTACAACAATGAATGGACACCCTACACAAAAGAGATGTTAGCACAGACTGATCCAGCTATTGTCAGCCTTATGACTTCGGATGATTACCGCTTTCCAGTTATGAAATTGCCTGATGGTAATTATTCAGTGTCAGCAAATAACGGTAACGCTTCATCGATTTTACCTGCTTCTACCCACCTTGGATCCTCCAATTGGTATGAAAGTTCCTGGCTGGGAGTTTATTTTGAATCATCTAATTCATGGATTTATCAAATAAATCTTGGATGGCTCTACATTCCTTTTTCGAATGCAGAAAATTTTTGGATGTATGATGCCGACCTTAAATGGCTCTGGACTACCTCAACGATTTATCCCTGGGTTTATGTAAATGAAATCAAAGACTGGAGATACTATCTTCCACAACTTGGCTTCTACCGTGCTGATACCCAAATGTGGTCTTCTCCATCCGAATTGGTGACCGAGTTTAGTAAGAACGATTCCGTTGCCTACACTTCCGCTTATTATTCGAGTGGCACAATCACTTCGAATAACAACATCTCAGCTTGGTTCGACCGTTCCCTTGAAATTAATGGTCTTCAGCTTTTTGTAGCCGGTGCCGTGGGGGGACAAATTGCCGTGCCCGACGAATGGGCCAAGAAAATCGCTCAGACTGTAAAATTGCTTACCGATCCAAACGATGAAGAAATTGATATTCCTTCACAGGAAAGAATGATCCAAGTCCTTCAGGGAGCATCCGGCACCTGGCATGAAGGATCTCCCGCGGCACAACGGTTGGCCTATGGAGGAGGTAGCGATTATTCTCCCAATCCGCTAACAGATAGCGGGATAGAAGAATACAACGGTTACCAAAACCTGTGGAGCTACATGATGAACGATATGGTATGGTATCGAAACAGTAGTGATGGGGAGGTAAACAATGTGGGAGATTATGATATCGCCGA
>PATX01000027.1 GCA_002713685.1 Opitutia bacterium
ATATGTGGATTAATTCTTAAAGGAGATAAGGTTACGGATTAATAAATTTAAAAAATTTGTATCCTTTGAGAGCCTTGACTTTGACCAACTTATTTTTGTGGAGACAAAATTGATAGTAAACAAGGTAAGATTCCGCAATCATCCCTGAAAGAGATTCAATTTCTGCTAAATTAAATCTTGCGGCATAAAATTCGAAGTTATTTTTTAATTCAGAGTAACGCTTAATTTTTAATCTCAGAACCCTTGCTAAGTGAAAAATTGCATTTAATGAATGCCTGACACATTCTTTATTTTTCGAATAAAACATTTGCTTGGTAAGCAGGAAAAAAGCCATACCTTTTGTCTCAGGCTTTGATAAACCGACCTTCAAAATTACATCCGCTTTTTTTTTGCCTTCAATTTTGAGACTTAATTGATAAAGTTCCAAAAAATATTTTTCATCATCAAAACCTGCTTCAAAACAGTCCTTCATTAGGTTCAAAGCATTTATTTCATTTTCCTGTCTCAATTCAAGAAATGATAAAAGCAACTTCGCATGCGAGTTTCTCGATTCTATGGACAATACTTTTGAAAGAAGAGTGCGAATAAATTGAATAGTATCTTCAACTTCTTGCCCCTCAAAATCATCTCGGCAAAGAAAGAAAAAATCTGCCACTTGAACAAGGCAGTCCGCATCATCATTCATAAGATCTACGACAAGCTCAAAATATTTTTTGGCATCTTCTATCAACCCATGCTTGAATTTGATTACAGCAATTTCAAGATAAAGTTGAGGGCTGGCTGAGTTTGTCGAAATGAGTTGCTCGATGCTGAAAATTTTAAGTTTAGTATTCCCGTATATTGAAGAAATCTTTAAAGCGAGATGCAGAGTTTCAACATCTTTTGGGGCAAATTTTAAGGCATCCTTTACAGTTTCCTCGGCACCTTTTTCATTAGGGAACTTTTCGAGCTGAATTAAGGCTTTTAAGTTTAAAAGTCTTGAATTCTTTAAACCATTGGATAGTGACTCGTTTACTATTTCGAGTGCTTTATCTGGTTCCTTATTCCGATGGTAATATTCGGCTAAAAACACTCGTGCATCAACGAAATGAGGATTTATCTCAATACTTTTTTGAAGATGTTGAAGAGCCCTGGCTTCAGTTGACATGTATAGTGAATAATCTTACCGGGATACTTTATTTTTCTGTGATTTTTTTTGGGGAGTGGCTATCTCTTTTTGGGCATTTTCATCCATTAGCAAAAGAGCTATTTGATAATGAGCTTCCGCAAAGTTCTTATTAAATTTTATGGCTTCTTCAAAGTTTTTTAGGGCCATGCTGTATTCTTTGTTGGTTACCTGCAGGATACCAAGTTTATAATAGGCTTTTGAAAAATTATTATCAATTTGTATGGCTTTTTCCAAGTGATGCCTTGCTTTCAGAATTTCTGGTTCTTGTGTAATAGAACCGTCTGATTTTAATTTTTCGCCTTTGGAAAGTAATTTTGCGAACCAATAGTGACATTCGGCAAGTTCCGGATTTATTTCAAGTGCAGTTTCATAGTTTCTGTACGCTTGAGAATATTCTGACGGGTTTGTTAAAATCTTACCCAAGTGGAAATATGCGAGTACGAAATTTTGATCTAAATCAGTCGCCTTTTGAAAATGAAGCTTAGCTTCATTAAAATCTCCATGATTTACAGTATGATTACCTAATTCGAAATAGGCTAGGGCGTATTCCGGATTAATTTCCAATGCTTTATAAAAATGCTTCTTTGCGAGAGAGGGGTCCTCATCACTCCTCATGATCATCGCGGTGTAATAATGAGATTCCGCGTGGTTTGAATTAATCTTAATGGAAGTTTTGAAGTGAGAAAGTGCACCCTCTTCATTCCCCTCTAAATAAAGCATCACACCCAATCGGAAATGTGCTAGTTGGTTTTTGTCATAATAATCTATCGATAGTTGGAAATGCTTTTTAGCCTCCTTTTTCTTATTAGTGTGTTCCAAAACATGAGCATAGAGAAAGTGTGCCTTGGAGTATTCGGCATTGAGAGAAAGTGCCTTTTTAAGAATGTTTTCTGCTTTTTTGTGAAGGCTTTTCTGAACATAAATTCTACTCAGATTATAAAGTGATTTGTAGTGCTCAGGGTTAATTTCGAGAACTTTTTTGAAATGCGTTTCTGCCTCTTCTAAGTTTTGCTGATCAATGAGAGTGCCTTCTTTGTCGGTAGCTTTTCCTCCTAGATGAAGCTTTGCTAAATAATAATTGGCATCTAAAAAAGTTTCATCAATATCAAGTGCAGTTTCGTAATTCTTCTTAGCGTCATCGAAATCATCAGGACTGGTAAGTAGTTTTGCTTTATTGAAATAAGCACGGGCAAAATTTTGATCTATTTCTGTAACTTTATCAAAGTTGTTTTTTGCCTCTTCAATATCGTCAAGTTTGATGAGTAACAATCCGTAATTAAAATACGATTTTGCAAAATTCGGATTGATTTCCAAAGAATTGAGAAAGTGATTTCGTGATGACTCCAAATCATCATTTAACATTAGCATAATGGCCAATTCGCATTGTGCCTCTGCAAAATCTTCTCTCAAGTTTACGGCTTTTTGAAAATGATCCAGAGCCCCATCGGAATCCCCGTCTTTTTTTAATAATAGACCGAGCTCATAGTAAGCATCTGCATAATTTGGATCCAAATCAATGGCTTTTTGAAGATGTTGTTTGGCATCCATGAAATCTTATTTGGTTGTCATCACCCAAACGCCATCCCAGTCCCCCTTGGGAGGATTCTTTTTCATGTGATCGCAGCGATCAAGATATAGCTGGGCAGCTTTGTCGTTGGGATTATTTTTTTTCACATCCTTGAAAAGTTTGATTGCTTGATCCCACTTCCCCTCATTCCAAGATCTGTACCCGTCATTGAAAAGTCCCAATCCTTCTACCAAATTAGGATAACTGACATTGTCGTGAAAATCTAGAACTTCATATACGCCTACAGGCTCAGTCTTTCCCTTTACAATTACATAATCTACTTGCCGGGTTCGATAAGTTGCTTTTACCGCGTTGTAGGTAAACTCACTAATTAAAATGTGGGCACCGTATTGTTTACATGCACTTTCAATTCTGGCTGCTAGGTTCACGCCGTCTCCAATAACTGTGTAGTCCATTCTTTTGGGTGAGCCAATATTTCCCGAGACAATGGAGTCTGTATTTATGCCCATACCATGATCAATGGGCATCTTTCCTTCGGTGGCCCTTTTGTCATTAAAAGTGTTCAAGTCTGTCATCATGCGGATTGCAGCTCTCACGGCCCTGTCAGGATCGTCGTCGTGAGGGACTGGTGTACCAAATATGCACATCATGGCATCGCCAATGAATTTATCGAGCATGCCGCCCTCATCCGTTATACAATCCACCATGATTGTAAAATATTCGTTGAGGAGTTTAACTGTTCCTTGAGCACCCAATTCTTCAGTAATTGTAGTAAAGCTTCGCACATCCGAAAATAATACTGTGCCAATACTTTGCTTACCTCCCATAATATCATCGCTTTCACCTGCGTTCATCAGTTGGTCAGCCAGTTCAGGGTCCATATATCGAGACATCGTCGACTTCATTCTCTTTTCAGAGCTTATATCCTCGATCATCAGCATCGTTCCCAAGTTTTCCTTTTTCTGACCTAAAAGGGGTAGCAAGGATACATTAACTGATAGTTTTTCTCCTTCCAAGGCAATTTCCGCATCCAGAAAATCTTCATCCTCTGTTACATCTTCAAGCTTGTTAATGAGCCACTCATTACGTTCTCCCAAGATTTCCTTTATAGGTTGCTCCAAAATTTCAGCTAGAATTGGCACTTGAAGTATTCTTAATCCGGCGGTGTTGCATGTTTTGACAATACCATTTTCATCAATTGTCAGGACCGCATCATGCATACTTGACAGGATACTTTCGGAGTAATTTTTCTGATTTTGGACATCATCGAATAGTTTGGCATTTTCAATGCCCATGGAGATCTGAGACGTAAATGCGGCTAATCTCTTTTCATCTTCAGCATTAAATGAACCTCCCCTTTTATTGAGAACCTGGCTTACACCAATTGTTTTGCCTTCCTTGTTAAACACAGGCATGCAAAGGATCGATCTTGTAAAAAATCCAGTTTGTTTATCAAAGCTTGGATTAAAGCGAAGATCTGCATAGGCATGAGGTATATTGACAGGTTTTGCCGAAGTGAAAACGGTGCCAGCAATACCCAGGTGATTTGGGAATTTAATGATGGATTTTTCGTCTAGACCCTCTCCAACTTCCGTGTACAGTTCGTTCGTTTTCTCATCATTAATAAAAAGAGTAGCTCGCTCACAATCCAGCATTGTGGAAATTGTAGTGATAATTTTTTGAAGAAGGGGAGTGAGTTCAAGCTCAGATGAAACTTGAGAAACAACATCCAGGAATTCCAATTCTTGTTTTCTTGCCGCTTCAATCTGTTCAACAATAATATTTCCTTGGATTGCAATCGCTGCCTGCTCAGTCATTGCTTCGAGCAAGTCCAGGTCTTCTTGTTCGAATTCGCCATCTATTTTGTTAAGAATCTGAGATACACCAATTTCTTCACCGGCAATTGTACGTAGTGGTGCACAAAGAATGCTCTTCGTTCTAAATCCTGTTCTAACATCTACCGCCTTATTAAACCTTTCATCTTTATAGGCATCGTGGATGATAACACCTTGGTTTTTTGAGAATACCCATCCAGCAACACCTTTAGTATTTAGAATCCGAATTTCCCGTCTAAAGTTGCCCTGTGCAATTCGCGAATATAATTCACCCGTTGAAGCATCATTAAGAAAAATAGTTCCTCTTTCCGCCCCAATGGTTGATGTTGTAATTTTAACAAGGGTTTCGAGTGCTTCATCCAGTGATTTTGTTTTAGCCAAGTCTGTTGTGACTTGGAGCAACATATCGGAGAAACGCTCCGTTCGTTTGGATTTAGCATTTTTAAAAGTTTTGTTTTTGTTATCCTCTTTAGTCATTTTCTAGTCTTGCTCGAATTTCGATAATAGTTTTTTGCAAATGATCAATTTCTTTAGTGTACGCTTTTCCTTCTTTTTGTAGATTATACTCATAGAGTTTCCCTTTTTCATCAAGCTCTGTTCTTAGAGAGCCGACCATTCTTTTAAAATGGCTAATTTCATTATTTTGGGAGGCGGTAGCTATTTGAATATCACTTTGTTTACGATTTTCACTCTGTTCGATGTATTCCCTCAATGAGGAGATGGTTTGCCTGAGGGTATTGATTTCCCTGGATGTCAGAGAGTGAACTCTTTGGACCTCGTCCTTGGTATTATTTTGGATATTTTCAATTTTCCCCCGTAATTCGACAATAGTTTTTCTTAGGCTATCATTTTCAGAATTACTTTTAGCAACTGCATCTTGAACTGCGGCACTTCTTTCAAGGGAGGCTTTTTCAAGGTTTTCCCTTAACTCTGTTAGATTTTTTTTCAGTTGATTAATTTCGTTATTATATTTCGCAGAAATTTTTATTTCCAAATCATCCTTATCATTAATTAATCGTTCGCACTTTTCTCTAGTCTCAATGAGAGAATTCTGTAGTGATTTAATTTCCATAATAAATTTATTGGAAATTTCATGCTCTATTTCCTCTTTAGATATAACCGACTCTTCAAGTTCAGTCCTTATATCTTCGATGGTCTTCTTGTAAGATCTTATTTCAGATTCTTTTTTGGCGGCTAATCGTTGCTCTTTATCGGATGCATTGGCTTCAGCCCGTTCGAGTTTTTCGCGTAGATTTTCAATAGAGGCTTTCAGTTGAGTAGCTTCGAGTTGATAACTAGATACTGCCTCCTGTATTTTCTTGTCTTTTTCATTTTGAGAGTTGTCTAGTTCTTCCCTCAATTTTGATATGGTGGATTTTAAAGATGTTATCTCAGTTTGGTATTTGAGCTCTGCTCGTTGAACTTTTTCTTCGGAATTTACTTTTTCAGAGTCAAATTTTTCTCTTACTGAAAAAAGGGTTTTTTTAAGTTGAATAATTTCCTGATTAGACTGTGCGAATGACTTTTCGACGGCAGCTTCCTTCTCCAAGTCTTTTTCTTCAAGGTTTTGTCTTAATTCAGCAATTGAATCCTTAAATTGCTGAAGTCGTTGATTTCCTTCAGCTGTAATTTTCTGAATTCTATCGTCAGACTTACTTTGTTGCTGCTCAAGTCTTTCCCTGAGCATCCCTAGGGATTTTTTTAATTGATTGATTTCGTTGTAGGATTTTGCCTCAGTTTTTTGAACCGCTACTTCTTTTTCGTTTTTTGCTTGTTCGAGTTCCTCCCGAATTTCTGAAATGGTTAACTTGAGGGCATGGATTTCCATCTCATGGAAGGCTTTAGCTTTTTGAATTGATGCGTCTTTTCTGCTATGAATGTCTTCGATATTAATTCGAAGTGAATGGATCGTTTGCTTTAGTTGTTTTTTTTCAGCTTCGATTCCTGTTATTACCTGCTGAATTTCATCTTCCTTTTCAATTTTTGCTTGTTCAAGGTTTTGCCTAAGTTCAGCGATTCCAATCTGAAGGTTTTTAATTTCTGAGTTTCTCGCCGCAGTCGCTTTTTGGATAAGTTCGGTTTCCTCATTCTTTACTCTTTCGAGCTTGTTTCGAGTGTTTACAAGAGAAGTTTTTAAACTCTTTATTTCAGTTGCATTTTCACGGCGAGCCTGCTGCACCGCATCTTGTTTTTTCGACTCTTCTTTATCGAGTTCTAGACGTAAGGACTCGATGTTTTTCTTAAGTTCTTCAATTTCGATCCTACTCGCCCGCTCTGCTTTCTGAGCCTTTTCATCTGCTTTATTTATTAAAAAATCTATATTCTGTCTAGCCTGCGAGAGAGATTGTTGAAGTTGTAGAATTTCGTTCGCCTTCTCTGACTTAACAGACTGTACGTCATCTTGTTTTCTGCTTTCATTTTTTTCCAATTCATCACGAAGTTCTGAAACTAGTTTTTGAAGAGAAATAACTTCTTTCTGATAAGAAGCATGAACTTTTTGGACATCGTCCGCCCTTTGTGCATTCGAGTTGGTTAACTTTTCCCGCAAATCGATTGAAGATTTTCGAAGTTGTGCGATCTCTGAGCTATATTGAACCTCAATTTTTTGAGTAATATTTGCTTTCTCAATCTTCGCGGATTCGAGATTCTCTCGTAATCCGGAGATATTGAGCTTCAATTGTTCAATCTCTTGGAGGTTCTTTTGGTTTCTGGTCTGGGACTCTTCAGAAAAATTGATTTCCTGCAGTTCCAACTGGTTCCTCAGTTGATTTATAATTAATTTGGTTTGATTTTGCTCGTTGGCGGAATTTCTCTTTATCTTTTGATTTTCCGTATCGTGGTCATGCTTTATTGTTTCGAGAGATTTCCTCAGTGAATGAATGGTATTTTGGAACTGTTTTTTCTCTTGCTCATGCAACTGTATGACAACCTGAGATTGATCCTCATGTTCTGATTGTTTCTTTTCAAGTTCTAGTCTTATGACATTAAGTGTCTGCTTAAGAAACTTATTTTCAGCTTCTAATAAATCTGAACTGCCGGGTATGGGGTGGGGCATGTATGTTAAAATATTAATTTCTCAGGTCCTATTGTAAACCCTTTACTTGACAGGATTGTGCTTGCCAAAATTTCGTTCTGTAATTTGTCTAAATGTGATTTTGATGAGTAAAAGCTTTTATTTTCTTGGATTTATTCCAATAGTTCTAATTTTATTCACTTCTTGTGATAAACTAGTTGAAGTGGAAGAGTCCAACAATTCTGACATTACAGTCAATTCAGCTAACGCGAGTGAACTTGATGATCTCTTACTTTCTTCTCACGGAGACGAACTTTCAAAGTTTTTGTCAGAAGAAGATAGCAATTCCTCTAATAGCTTTGTTGAATTTCAGGATGCTAATGAGACCGAAGTCTTTTCCAATTCATCTTCTGAAACTTTAAATAATTCGAAAGATTTGAAAAAAAGTGAAGAGATTTTTCCAAAATCAACTTTGGAAATGACGATTAGAGAATTGGAAAATTCAAGTTTTTCTCATCAACAGGGACTTGAGAAAATTAGAGAGTTGTCTTTTGAAAAGGATCAAAAAATCTCATCATTAGAATCAGAAAATGCTTCGTTACTTGAAAAAATTAAAAATTTAGAAGCTCAACTTTCCTTAGGATCTAATCAGCCTGTTACAGTAAACAACGATGATTTGCAGGTTGCAACCGAGCTGGATTTTGCGATTGAGGATTTAAAATCAAGCTACGAAGCAAATTCCAAGGAGGTAAGTTATTTGAAAGAACAAAATCTATTAATCTCCGATAAACTGGAGGGTCTTGGAAAAGAAGAAAAACTAGAAATTGACTTTGTTGCACCGGTTGAAAAAGAAGATTCTAACTCAACCTTAGATATTCTCAAAGAAATCCCCCCTGAGGAATTGATAATTCCCACTACATCAAATTGCACATTGGGTTTTGATGCGGTTGTAACGAGTTTGAATGGTAAAAGCAAAGAGGCTTTTTACACAGAATTCTTTATAATAAGGAAAGATTTAAATACGCTCATGGTTGAGAATGGAATACTCTTGAGTGATTTTGCTGAAGTTACATCTTACGGGGAATTATGGGCAAGGGCACGCAAAAATCCTTTTCTATTTCCTAATATCCTCAAGCAGATTAGAGATTTACTTTTGGAAGAGGTAAGACGTAATAATGGTGTTCGCATTAGAACGGATATCAATGGTTCAGCTACTGTTCAAAATTTGGACAAAGCAGGATATTATGTAGTGGGCACGGCATCACTGGGCAAGGTCGGCGTAACTTGGAGTGTTCCAGTTGATCTCGATGAAGGAATGAACAAACTTTCTCTGACTTTAGGAAACTCAAGTTGGAGCTTTTAACCAAATATTCTAGAAATTATGACAAATGAACAAAAGACAGATGGCAAATCTTTAAGATTGTCCACTCAACAAAGCATATCAATTCTACTGTCATTTGCTAAAGACAAAGTAATAGAACAAATACAATGTGTTTGGTTCATTATTCTATATTTGATTGTTTTTCAGGTGTTGGTCCTTGGTCTTCCCATCGTTTATTCTCTTATGATTGCTGTGGGGATCATGATTGTTATTGTAGGCTTGGCATTTTTTATGGAAGGTTTGAGATTGGGTCTAATGCCCCTCGGTGAGACTCTCGGTTCAAGTCTCCCTCGTAAAAAGATACTTGGTATACCATGTTTGCCAACCAGCTTAGCTTTTGGGTTCATATTGGGTGCTTTTGCTACTTTTGCGGAACCTGCGATTGGAGTGTTGAGGGCAGCTGGCTCTGGTGTTGATCCCACTGCAGCACCTCTACTATGGACGATTCTCAATACAGGGGCAGGTATGCTTGTCAATTGCGTAGGAGTTGGAGTTGGCATTGCAGTCTTACTTGGAGTTCTGCGTTTCTACAAAGGATGGTCACTCAAACCTTTTATATATGTAGGAGTGATCGTTTTGTCCTGCATCACTCTCTACATGCAATTCTCTGACGATCGTTTAAAGCATGTGCTCGGTTTAGCTTGGGATTGTGGAGCTGTGACTACTGGACCAGTGACTGTACCTTTGGTTCTTGCCCTGGGGATTGGAGTCTGTCGGATTGTTTCCACAGGGGGGTCAAGTAACACTGGTTTTGGTGTGGTGACTTTAGCTTCCTTATTTCCAATTCTAGCAGTTATGTGCTACGCACTCTATCTTTTCAATGGAGATAATTATTACAAAGCTTCTCTTTCTAAGGCAGAATGGCATGTAAATGCGGGTGATTATGGAACCAATTATCCCAAAGATTATCAAACATTTGGAGATCTTGTAGCCAAAGACCGACAAGCAGCTTCACAAGGGATTGATGAGACAGAGTTATTCTGGTCCATGTCTGCAGATGAAAGAAAAACAGTTGATGAATTTCTTAAAAATAACCAAAAGTTGCCGGAAGGTTATGCATTAAAAACTAGAATAACCGAAGGTAAAATTGTTCCTTCTCCTCTTAATTCTAGCGGAGACGAAAATATTCGAGAAAATGTAGAGGTTCAAGGAGCTAAAACTTATGTAGTCAGGGAGGGGTTTAAGGCTCCCGAATCGGTTTGGAATGAGGAAGCTGATATCGCAACCGCTTTTACTAATAAGTTCGATTTCTTTCCCAATACATTCAAACCGCAAGAGGATAAAAATGGTAACGGCATTTTAGATCCAGGTGAAGACTTCTACAGCATATCTGAGTTAGGTAAAGTTGACTACAGTAAGGGCAATGGAGTTCTTGACGGACCCGATCAAGATAGAGGAGCTTTAGAGGGGGCTGTATGGGCAATTGTTCCATTATGTTCTATTCTCTTGCTTGTCCTTATAGCAGGGCTAAGACAAAAACCTAAACATCTCGACGAACTTATAATTGGAATTTCATGTGCGGTTATTGGAATGTGCCTTTTTAATTTGGGTATTTCGCTCGGTTTAACTCCTCTAGGAGAACAGCTAGGGGGTAATGTTGTATCAAGTTTTGCATCGATACAACCATGGCAAAGCGAAGGATTTGTTGAGCCAATCTTTAAATCATCTACTGCTGGTAAATGTCTTGCCATCCTTTTTGGTTTCATTCTCGGATATGGAGCAACACTTGCAGAACCAGCATTGAATGCACTTGGTTCAACGGTTGAAAAAATTACTGTAGGTGCTTTTAAGAAAAATCTTCTGATGCAGGCTGTTGCCACTGGAGTAGCACTAGGAATTGCTACAGGAGTTGCAAAAATCGCATTTAACCTAGAACTCTGGTATTTATTGCTTCCTCCTTATGCCATGCTTCTAATCCTAACCTACTTTTCAAGTGAAGACTTTGTCAATTTTGGTTGGGACAGTGCTGGTGTTACCACTGGACCTATAACTGTTCCCCTAGTTTTGGCAATGGGGCTAGGAATTGGGTCAAAGACAGGAGCAATTGATGGATTTGGTGTTCTTTCGCTTGCTTCAGTTGGTCCGATCATAACCGTTTTGACAGTTGGTTTACTTGTAAGAAAGAAACCAAATATTACCGAGGATTCAACCGAAGAAATGGAGGCAGCATAACATGACTACTTTACAAAACTCAAAATCTGTATCACTTCTAAATTTAATTCTTCCAAAAGAATCATTGGTTAAGGTTTCCTCTGCTTTACAGGAAGCTGGCGGAAAGGGGATATTTCAAATATCTGCTAGAGGTTCCATTCTTAATGATGGAGGTTTTCTTCAGAAAATGTTTCCACCTCCTGCACCGGAGCAAATTTTGCTGCAGGCGTTAGTTCCCAATAACTTAATTGATAAAGTTATAGAATCAACAGTAAGTGCCGGAAACTTAGAAAAGGTAGGAGCTGGAGCTGTCTTCACAATTGCATGTAATGATGCACATACCTCCTCAAAATTTTCAACCAACATTTCAGAAGAGGATTCACATCCGTCTGACGGCAAAGTGGAAATGGAAGCAATATGCTGTATCTGTGAAAAAGGTATCGCCGATGACATTGCAAAAGCAGCCTTACAGAATGGTGCACCTGGCCCCACAGTTACTTTTGGCGAGGGAGGTGGAGTAAGAGATAAAATTCCATTACTAAGAATTACTAAAGGTCCTGAAAAGGAATTTGTTTGGTGTGTAGTTGAAAGGTCTGAAGCTGACGATGTATTTGCAGAAATGGCTCGGGCTGGAAGAATTACTGAGCCTGGGCGTGGCTTCATGTACTCGATACCTGTTTCTTCGGGTTTGATCAATGTGAGTAGTACAATCTCTTCTTCTGCCCATGGAGCAAATATGGAGCAAATTATCTCTGCAATAGATGAAATAAAAGGCGATAAAGATTGGCGAAAATTTGCCGATGATTCCAAATCAAAAGCACTCAAAACAACTTATTTAGAAAATCTTGTTGGGCTCTATTGTATAGTGCCTAGAGACCAATATTCCACGGTTTATGATGCAATACTTGAAGCAGGTGCACCTGGCGTGAGTACTAACTTTGGTGTAATGATAGACGCGGAGGATTCTGAGGATGGCCAACATCAAAATGAGGAGTGGGCTCTAGTTTATACCTCTGTTGGTCCGAGCAATGTGGAGACTGTTCGAGATTCAGTTCAGAAAGAGATTGAAAGTTTGGGGATTGATAGATTCGCTTTTTACACTCTTCCTATACCTCGGGCACTTACCTATCTAGGTGGTTAAAATTAGGTTCTAGCCAAATACAGTAGAGTCTTCCGATTGCTTTTACTTAATTGAAAAAAGCAAGGCGGACCATTCCCCTAAGCTTTTTTCAACTACTTTGCAGTCAAGTCCACGAGTAGTTATGTCCTTTTGATAAGCTTTGACCACATGTGCTACTTCATAGTTAAGAATACCCGATAAAATTAATACACTATTTTGTTGACGAAGCAAATTGATGATCACAGATGAATTGAGTAAAAGAACATCAGCTTGGATGTTGGCTATCACGCATTGATAGTCCGAGCTGGTAACTTTAGCTAATTCAATTTGCTTAAATATGATTGAATTGGAAAGACTATTTTTCTTGGAATTTAGAAGAGCATTTTCAATGGCATCAGAATCATTGTCTATGCCCAATATTTTTTGGAAACCAAGTTTTGCGGCGGTGATGGCAAGAATACCAGAACCACATCCGATATCAATCAGGCTTAAATTAGGGCTAATCTCATTAGTTAATGAGTATTGATCGATCAATAATTCAAGACATAATCTTGTTGTTTCGTGAGTACCAGTTCCAAAAGCCATTCCCGGGTCGATAGACACGATAAGATTGCTGCTTTCAATATTAGATATGCCTTTTTCCCAGGATGGAACAAACTTGAAATCTTTGTAATGCCATGGCTTGAAATGTAGCTTGTATGCTTCTTTCCAATCATCTTCGAGATTTGTTTCGCTAGAAATGGAGAGATTTTCACCAAGAAGATTTTGTAATTTATTAATTTCTACAGTTGCTACATTCTTATCAATAAAATTGCCTTGTAACTTTGACTCTTTCGTATTGCGATTTGTAATAATTACCCAGTTTGTCGGTGAAATTTCGTAGAGTATATTCTCAACTATTCTTATCTTAGAACGATCAAGCTTACATTCTACTTTTAGCATGAATTTACAGCCATTATCAGCATTGGTAGTTAGGATTCATGGAAAGGTTAGCAATTGTTAATGGTAAGACAACATGTTCTGCTGCATGAATCTTTTGCGTGTAAATCTCCAAAGTATCTGTATCCATTCTCCTTACAGGTGCTTGTGCAATGATCGGTCCATCATCAATCCCGGCGTTAACACAATGGACCGTGCATCCCGAAATCTTAACCCCATAATTAAAGGCTCTTTCGATTGCATTAAGTCCTTTAAAGCTTGGTAGCAAACTTGGGTGCAAATTTATAATCTTATTTGGGAAGATATCAATTAAGTCTGAAGGGATTATTTTCATGAAGCCGGCCAAAACTATTAGGTCGGGAGAAAACATTTTTATCTTTTGGGTCAAATCTTCGGTTTCATTAATTTCAAGCTTCCCTGTTTCTTTGGAACAAGAAATCAATGCTGTAGGCACAGAGTATTCTTCAGCAATATCAATTATGCCTGCACTTGGAATATTAGAAATAATTCCTACAACTTGAGCATTTCCCAAAAGTAAATTGTTTTGAGCTTCAAGTATTGCCTTAGCATTAGAGCCTTGGCCGGATCCCAGTACAAGCACTCTCATATGGACGTATTTTGAGAAATTTTGTCTATAATCGAACTGGTAGACAACCCATCCACCATCTCAACAAACTCGATTACTGCCCCAACTTTCTCGAGGGACATCCTTTCTTTGCTGTCTAGGGTATCTAGGGTATAGTCAGATGACTTTACGTAGACATCTGGTGAAAGTACGGCGATTTCTTCTGAAATATTGTCTTTATGGAAAATAAATACGCCGCTCACACTGACAAGGGATGCAAGTAAATAAGCTCGATACGACTCGGACATGATTGGTCTTCCTGAGCCTTTAATATTTTTAATACTTTGGTCTGAATTAATTCCCACCCATAAAACATCACCCTTTTGACTGGATTCTTTTAACGCTAAGGCATGACCAGCATGCAAGATATCAAAACAACCATTTGTTAAAACAAACTTTTCACCTTTTGCCTTAGCTAAACTTCTCGCTTTAAGGGCATGGTCGAGTGAGTAGTTTGTGCTACTTACAGGAAATCTATTAGTCGTTTTCAAAAAATTTCTTTGCTTTACTTAAAAACCCGGCATCTTCAGAAAAATTTCCTTCACCACAAGAATCGGCAAATTTAATTAATATATCTTTTTGTTCTTTTGTGAGCTTGGTTGGAACTTCAATAAAAATCTTAATATATAAGTCTCCTTTTCGAGAAGAATATCGAAGGTTTGGCATTCCATTATTTTTCAGTCTGAATGTTTTGTTTGATTGGGTACCCGCTGGGATTTTAAGGGAGACTTTACCTTCCAGTGTCGGAACTTCAATGGTGCCTCCCAATGCCGCCAGAGCAAAGGGTATTTGTGCATCATGGAATAAGTCATCATCATCCCTTTCAAAAAGTGCATGTTCTTCAATATGCACATCTACATACAAATCTCCTGAGGGTCCACCTCTTGTACCGGCATCTCCTCTGCCTCTAGAGCAAAGTCGGTTTGCGTGTCCAACTCCGGGAGGTACTTTCACCTTAACTTTACCTTGTTTTCGTACTCTGCCTTCGCCAGAACATTTTTGGCATGGTTTTTCAATCATTACTCCTGTTCCACTACAGGATGGACAAGTTCTCCTTATGCTTATGAAGCCTTGGTTAGATGCTACTTGACCAATTCCTCCGCAAGTAGAGCACATAACCTTACCTGACCCTGAAGAGGCACCACTTCCTTCACAGGAAGCACACTCGCCGTGGTGGTGGTACTTAATTTCCTTTTCAACCCCTTTGGCTGCCTGTTCCAGTGTAATGGAAACACTTACCCTTAAATCTGAACCACGACTACCTTCTCCGGAACCACCTGAACTCGACCCACCGAAGAAATCATCAAAAATACTACCAAAGCCGCCTCCGCCACCACCCCCGCCGCCGAAAACATCTTTGAAAAGATCAAATGGATCAACGCCTCTTGAAAATCCTCCTCCGCCTTGAAAGGCTTCATGTCCGAACTGGTCGTATTTTTGGCGCTTCTCTTCATCCTTGAGAATTTCAAAAGCAGCAGAAATTTCTTTAAATTTCTCTTCAGCTTCCTTATCGCCTGGATTTTTGTCCGGGTGATATTTTATTGCGAGCTTACGATAAGCTTTTTTAATCTCGTCCTGACTTGCGCTTTTTCCAATTCCTAGTGTCTCGTAAAAATCTTTTCCTGCCATCTTTTCTGCTATTTGTCCTCGGTTGTTCCCTTTGAGATGATGACAGATGCAGGACGTAGAAGTTTATCCTTCATCTTGTATCCGATTCGAACGCTTTTTAATACGATGCCTTCCTCGGTATCTTGACTTGATTCGTAGCTAAGTGCCTCATGGAATTTGGGGTCAAATTCTTTTCCTTCAGGGTCTATTATTTCCAGTCCATACTCCCCTAATGTATTTTTCATTTGCTGGAAAGCCATGGAAACACCGATGAAGATATTCTTAGCACTCTCATCTTTTTCTGCTTCGGTAATTCCCATCTGGAAGGCATCAATAATCGGTAGCAGATCAGAGAATACTTGTGAACGTGTTCTCGTTACTGAATCTTCTCTCTCTTGAATTTGTCTGCGGCGTAAGTTCTCCATGTCTGCCATTGCACGCAGGTATTTATCTTTAAAGTCTTCATCCTGCTTGTATGCCTCAGTAACTTTCTTTTTGATATTTTCAGCCCCTTTAGTTGTTTCTTCTGCTGAGTTTTCAACTGAAGTTTCATTTTGTTGGGAGTTTTCATCTCCCTCGGTTATTTTTTTGTCATCCATTGGTATTTCGTTCAAATTTTAATGTCCTATCAATTGGCTGTTTGTATTTGGCCTGCAAAATGATCGGTTAAAAGAATGGTTGAATCCTCTAATGCTATTATCTCACATGCAGATTGGAAAGGAGAGAGTGCAGTGTACCCAGGATTGAGATTTAGACCTTCAATATCTATTTTACCTTCCACAGGATTAATAATGCAACAATCAGTTTCAACTTGTTTAACAGGGAATTTTGCGGTTTTGGGGAGATTAATTTTTCTTATCCTGAAATGTTCACTTTTAGCAATGGTGATTATTCCTTGTTCCTTAGATGTTTTGTTGATTTGAGGTTCGTAATCATTGAAATCTATGCACCTAAGCGATTTTTCAATATGCAGATCCCGGGGCTTTCCATCTGCTCCCATTCTACCCCAATCGTAAACACGGTAAGTGGTATCTGAGTTTTGTTGAATTTCAAGAATAAGATTTCCGGCATCAATTGCGTGCATCCTTCCGCTCTCTACTAAGACTGAATCGTGCGGTTCTGTTTCTGTCCAGTGACATAGTTTTTCAGCATCATTCCTCTCTAAAGCAGATTCAAATGTGGATTTATTCACTTGTTTTTTGAGCCCTAAAAATATCCCTGCTTTAGGATCACTTTCTACAATGTACCAATTTTCAGTTTTAGGTTCCCCATTCAGCGAAGCCGCAACTTTAGCTGGAGGATGGACTTGAAGACTGAGCCTTTCTCGACAATCCAACCATTTTACTAAAATCGGAAATCGATCGTTGGTCTGCCAGTTTGGGCCCATGATTGCAAAGGGATCTTTTTGTATCAAATCGCGGATGGTAAAAACTTTTTGGTTTATGCTAGTTTTTGATTCGTTCCCTTCCCTATCGACGAGATTCCATGACTCCCCGAATCGAGTATTAGGGCACAGTTCTGCTCTAAACGATTCATTGAATTTATGACCGCCCCAAATCCTTTCTTTGTATATAGGTTCAAACTTGTAAACACTCACTAATTCTATTTTAGTGGAGAAGTGTGGATGTGTAAACGATTGATATTAAAAGTTATAGGTATTTTCCCTGATTATGGCTGAAAAGACTTTAAAATTAATGGAACTTTCAGTTTCGAGAAATAGGTGGGCCGGAGTTTTTTTTGTGGTGATTGGTATACTTCTGTTTTTGAGTTTACTTGATTACAGTCCTGACCTTTTGCATAAATCAACTGAAGCTCATGAAATACCTTTTCTTGGTAAAGCTGGTTTACTAGTAGCAAGAGTCGGTTTTGGATGGTTGGGTATCGCAGCTTGGTTGATCCCTTGGGTCTTCATTAATCTTGGTGTTAGTAATTTCAAAAAGAAGAATATCAAATTTAAATGGTTGCAGTCAGTAGCCATTCTTATCTGTTGCTTTTCGATAGCACTCCTTGCAAATCTTAAGGACCATCACTCTCTTTCAGCTAGTGATGACCCAATGTTTGATTCTAATCTTTACGAACATGGTGCGGGTGGTTCAGTTGGTGCGTATTTTTATTCTGGTCTACCTTTTAGTCATAGTGCGGATCGAGATTTTGCTAATCGTGGTATTCTTCGTGACTGGCTTGGTCCCCTTGGTACTATTTTACTGAGCTTATCTCTGCTGTTAGGAGGCGCTATTTACCACATTCGCTGGCAGTTCAACAAAGGAATGAAAATTGATTCATTCATACTTTTACTGAAAAGAACTTTTTTAAAAGAAAGAAAAATCTCAAATTCTGAAACGAATACGAATCTTGATGATGTACAACCAAGTGAAATTGAGAACACTCCTGTAAAGCGATCCAGGTTCAAATTTGATTGGTTTTCTGGGAAGGGAGAGGAAGATTTATTGTTTGAGGACGTTTCTCTAAAAAAAGACTCTAAGAAAATCGCCAGAGCAACTGAATTAAAAAAATCCAAAGAGAAGGATTCGACTGATTCTAGACAAGATTTGGAGCAACAATCTTCTGTGCCTGAATCTTTTACTGAAGAAGCAAAGATCGAAGATTCTAGTAAGAAAAATTCTGCTCCAAATAAGCCAGAAATTCCCGTCGTAACCAATGAAGCTTTATCCACTGAAGACGAAGCAGATTTGGATGGTTTTAAAGTGGTAAGGGCAGCTAAAACAGAAAAAGCTGGAGATTTGTTTCCTGAGCGAAAAGGTGATTATCAATTCCCAACATTGGAACTTCTTATGGATCCGCCTGAGGAAGAGTCCAATGAGGATGAGGATCACATGATAAAAGCTCGTAATCTTAAAGAAACTCTTGCCCAATTTAAAATAGAAATTGAGCTTGGAGAAGTTCATACGGGGCCGGTAATAACAAGATACGATGTTCATCCAGCTGCAGGTGTTCGTGTCGAAAAAATTGCAAATTTAGATAAGAATTTGGCAATGGCATTAAAGGCAGATAGTGTCAGAATACTCGCTCCCGTACCTGGTAAAGGTTGTGTCGGGATTGAAGTACCCAACCAAAAGCCAGCCCCTGTCTGTTTGAAAGAAATTCTTCAGTCGAAAGCCTGGGCGGAAGCAGGAGCTGAAATACCAATTGTTTTAGGAAAAGAAGCTAGCGGTCGTGCACTTGTAGCCGACCTAACCAAAATGCCCCATCTATTAGTAGCAGGATCAACAGGTTCAGGTAAGACGGTATGTATTAATGCAATCATTGCGTCTCTTTGTTACCATTCCAGTCCTGAAGATGTGAGGTTTATTATGGTGGATCCAAAGATTGTGGAAATGAAAGTCTACAATGATTTACCACATATGCTCATTCCCGTTGTAACAGAACCGAAGAAAGTTCCAGGTGCCTTAAAATGGTTGCTGGTGGAAATGGAACGAAGATACCAAATATTCTCAAAAGTAGGTGTTCGTAATATTGCAGGATTTAATGCCAAAATCCTAAAGGACAAAGCAGAAAAAGAAAAAGCACAGCTTCTTGATGCGGAAATGACTGCCGAAGAAAGAGCCGCACTTTCGTCAATAGAGGTACCTCGTGACGATGATGTGCTCGAGATTCCCGAAAATAAACTTCCGTATATTGTCTGTATTATTGACGAACTTGCCGACTTAATGATGGTAGCCCAGGCAGATGTTGAAACAGGAATTGCTAGACTTGCGCAACTAGCCAGGGCTGCCGGTATCCATCTAATAATTGCGACACAAAGACCATCGGTGAATGTAATAACCGGAGTAATTAAGGCTAACCTTCCAAGCAGGATCTCCTTCCGTGTTGCTTCCTACAGAGACAGTCAAACGATTTTAGATGGGAAAGGAGCTGAGGCCTTGATTGGCAAAGGCGACATGCTTTTTATTCCACCTGGAAGCGCAACTTTTCTTCGTGCTCAAGGTGCTTTTGTAAGTGATGATGAAATCAATGGAATTGTTGAATATCTGAAGGTAAATGGTCCTCCACAAATTATTGAAGAAGTACGGGAGCAAATTGAATCTGCAGGTGAAGACGATGTACTTGGTGGAGGAGAAGATTCTGATGAAGACCCCATGGTCCGAAAAGCAATTGAAGTTATTCGTACTACAAAAAGAGCATCTACTTCAAATCTGCAGAGAAAGCTAAGTATTGGTTATAATCGAGCGGCCAGAATTATGGATGATCTTGAAGATAGAGGATTGGTCGGTCCCGACTTACCTGGTCAAGGGCGGGAAATTCTAATGGATTTATAAACTCTCCGCTTGCCAAACCATATAAGTTCAATTTTCTAAAGTAATGCCTGTAGGTCAAAAATTAGAAGAAGCTAGAAAAAGAAAAGGAGTATCCGTAAGAGAAGTTTCTGAAAGTACTAAAATTAGAGGAGATTACCTATCAGCAATTGAAACAGGAAATTATGATATAAAACTTCCTGAAGTTTATTTAAGAGGATTCGTAAGACTCTATGCTAAATTTCTTGGTCTAGATCAAGATGCACTAGTTGCCGATTTAGATAATGAACTTGGTAAGGTTAGTGATAAAAATTCAAAAAAATCATTAGGTTCTATCGTTAGTAATGACAATTCTTCTAAGCAATCAAGCAGCACTACGGACAGTTATTCTCAACCAAAAAATCGTCCGCTTTCTTCTTCTCGGGTAAATTATCTTAAACCTATAATCTACGGTTCGATAGGGTTGATCGGCGTTTTGGTAGTTATCCTTATTATTTATCTTTTATCTGACAGTGAGTCTGGACAAGAAATTAAATCTTCGGAGACAAAGGGGCAGGTTATTGTCGAAAGAGATGCTGGTGCACCATTGGAATTAAGCGTGAATAATTCCCACATTTTAAAAATTTCTATTTTCGGTGATGTGGATAAACTCATCATTTGCGATGAAGGTAAATCCCCTAATGTGTTTCATGAATTTGATTCCTTGAAAACAGGATGGGAGAAAGAAATCTCATTTGAAGGTTCTTTTAGATGTTATTCTTCAAGTGTGGAAAATATTATTTTTGCCGTTGATGAAGGTAAACCTTCCAAATTAGGTGGTGATAAAACTGGAATAGGCACTTTTAGTTGGAAGTCTGAAAAATAGAGAGCGAGTTCATTATCTAGCTTTTGGGACTATTTCTAATGTTTCTGTTTTCTTACCTCGTTTAATAACAATATTGACTGTTCGTTCTGCGGTAAGTGCGCCAATTGCCTCAGTGTAATCGTAGATATTCTCAATCTCTTTGCCTGATAGTTTTACAATTAAATCGCCTTCTTTTAGTCCAGCTTTATCGGCGGGTCCATTCTTACTGACTCCAGATAACAATACTCCTTTTGAGTCCGTTTGTGAATAGTTAGGTATAGTACCTAAAAAAGCTCTTAATTTAGAGCGGTTTTTACCCATTGGTCTTACTTGACTAATATAATCAACCGTATCGGTTTTTCCGAGTATGCTAATTATTCTAGAGAAAAGAGCAGAACATTTCGCTATTCCATCATAATTAATTTTATCTTCAGTATCTGATGGAGAATGATAATCGTCGTGTAATCCCGTGAACGCACTTATAATTGGCACGCCTTTGGAATAAAATGCAGTGGTATCAGTGGGAATGTGGCTATCATTTTGGAGATTAAGATTTAATCGAACAGGAACATTTGCCTGTTGAATAATTTGTCTCCATATTGATGAAGAACCAACTCCATGAATCGTCATTTTATCTTTCATTCTTCCGACCATATCCATGTTTAAATATGCAAGAATAGGAGATTCTGGGATATGCTTATTTTGACTAAAAATTTGATTGGCGAAGTGATTTGAACCAATTAAGCCGATCTCCTCGCCAGACCATGTAGCGAAAGCGATCTCATATTTCGAATTAATAAATAAATCCAAATTTTCACGAAGTATTCTTATGATTTCCAGCAATACACTTACGCCTGAACCATTATCATCAGCACCAGGATGTATCTTACCAGAATCAATTTTTTTTGCCCTGGAGGAATGCTTTCCTGTACCAATGTGATCTATATGAGCACCAACTAAAATAAAGGGGAAATCAAGCTTATCATTATTATTAAGATCAAAATAGCCAATAGTATTATCGCAATTTCCTTTGTGCCGCGTAATACTTATATGATATTTTAGGCCGACCTTTTTGAAAGTGAAGCCCATTTGCGGTTCGCCTGCATCAAACCTATCGTAGATTTTCTCGAAGTTCTTATTATTTCGAGCAAATATCAGGTCTCTTGTTTGATTATTGATAGAAAATGCTTGTATCGATATTTTTTCTCTTGTTGATCCATCAAATCCTATTATTTCTGCACTTGAAGCATTGCCGTCCTGAACGAAAATTATACCCTTTGCTCCAAGGTCTCTTGCAATAGAAGCTTTTTTTCTAAGGGTTGACTCGTAAAAATATTCTTCCTGCTTTTTCTTAGTCCAACCTGAGGGTAATCCTCGAAGGCATAGAATCCACTTATCATCGACATCTAGATGAGTGTAGGAATCATATTCCATTCCGTTTTTTTCAGAAGATAACCTTAGCCCAAAACCAACGAAAGTAATTGCGCCGATATAAGATTCTCCAGAATCGCTAAAAGCCAGGGGATTCCACTCTCTTCCAGTATCTAATTTCCTTCTGTTAATTTCATCTTTCAGGAAGCTTTGTGAGTCTATAGTCGCATGTTTGTAAAATGAGAATTCCTGGTGCCATTTTCTATTATATGGTTTAAGTTTCTGATTCTGGAAGTAATCAGCAACATATCGACTGGCTTTTTTCATTCCATCAGAACCAGTTGCTCGACCCTTGAGATTATCAGAAGTTAGAAATTGTAGATGAGAGACTGCTGGTGGAAGTTGTTCCGGCAAATTGCTTTTTGCAAGTTGACTAACCTGAGTAGGCTGAGTTTGTAAAGGTGAGTTTCTTATCAGTTGAAGTGCTTTTTGATGATCCCAATCAGCCATAAAAATTTGCGATTTTTTGGTTGGAGTCGCGTTACTTGTCCAAGAAAGAGTCATGCCATCCGGGGAAAAACTGGGAAGGCCATCAAAACCATCACGATTTGTTACTCGAACGGGTGCCCTTAATCCTTTAAAATCAACAATATAAAGTTCAAAATTATGAAACCCATGAATATTTGTAGTAAAGATAAGGTATTCATTTGAAGGATGGAAGAATGGTGCCCAGGACATTGCATTAATGTTTGTCAGTTGTATTTTTTTCTTTCCATTTGCATTCATTTTAAAAATCTCTGCTTTGTGTCCATCGGGAGAAAATCGTCTCCAGCATATGTAATCGCCTGTTGAATCGAAAAAAGGCCCCCCGTCATATCCATCATGATGGGTCAATCTTCTTAGGTCTTTCCCGTCACTATTTATTATGTATATTTCATTATGCTTAGAAAGGGAGTGCTCGTTTAGAAGAAGTTTTGATTTATTATTACTTTCGTTGTAAATATGCCTGTTAGAGGTAAAAACGATCTGTTTTCCATTTGGCGAGAAGGCACATTCAGCGTCATAACCATATGTAGAAGTTAGTTGTCTTATTGAATTTGTCTTTAAATCTTTGATAAACAAATCGTAATAAGGATCGTAATCCCAACTATATTTTCTGCTTTTCCCTGATTGTCTGATCTTAAATTCGGCTTCTTGTTTCTTTAATGAAAGTGGGTCAAGATGAGTTGAGGCGTACAAAACGCTATTCTCATCGGGATGAATCCAGGCACAAGTGGCTTTTCCTAAACCATTGGAAACTATCTTATTAATACCAGTTTCGAGGTTCATCACATATATTTGATAAAATGGGTTACCCCTGTGACTTTCCGCTTGGTAGCACATTTTTTTTCCCGATTTAGAAAAATAGCCTTCCCCTGAACGGTTTCCATCGAAGGTAAGTTGAATCGGATTATGTATAACTTTTTCTTTAGAAAAAGTTATACATAAAAAACCAAGGAACAAAGATAATCCAAAATATAAACGATTAACAGGATTCATGACTAATTGATATTGCATGAATCCAGCAGACTCAAGAATTTGCTGGTATTATGAAATAATTACTAACTCAGACTTTACAAACCAGAAAATAGAATTTCCTCTGGAAATAGCGGAAAAGTTTATAGGCAAGCTGTCGCCATTCTTGGAAATTAGGCTTAAATTGACATTGAAAACATTTTTACCATTAACGATGGAATTGACAGCTCCCTTAGCTTTATCTAAGTCATCATCAGAAATTAAATTCATGAATGGTTTATCGTTAAGATGTTCGGCTGAGTATCCTAAGAATTTAGACCAATCAGAATCATTTCCGTGAAACACGATTTCTCCATTAATAATCTCTAGTGTTCCAGAAAAATCGGATGTAAGAGACATAGAATCGAGTGATTGCTTATTTTGATCTACAGGGACTGAACCTTGATTGGTAAGCATTTTATTTTGGAAATGTTTCGGAGTAAGTCCAATACGCTTTTTGAAAGCTCTATGAAAATAGTGCACACTTTCAAATCCGCAGGCAGCGGATACTTTTTTAATGCTTACTTTTGTCGCAGAAAGCATTTTTTTAGATTGGTCAATCCGTGTTCTTATTAAATCCTCTGTTGGGCTAATGTTGAAAATCTGTTTGTAAAGAGAAGCAAACCTGCTCGCACTAAGGCCCATGATTTGTGACATATTTTCAATAGTCCAGCGCTTTGGAAAATTTTCGTGTACTTCAGTTCGTAGCTCTCTTAATTTTTGAGCATGGTCAGGTAGAGAAAGTACAAAGTCTTGCCTCACAAACCTAGAAACTTTTAGTAACATTTCCTGAATATGGATAGAAAGTGCTTTGTCGAAATGTAGGTCTTTTGATTTGTACTCTTTATTGACTTTAACTAGAATTGAGTCAACAAAGTAAGTTTGGATCGGACGGTATATTTTAGAAATTTCAAAATCAATATCGGAAAGAAACTTCTTACAATCCGCACTCTTGTAGGAGATTAAACTGCATTCTAAGGGTTCACCGGAGGCTTTAATCTCTACCAGGTCATTTTCACCATAAAGAATGCAATCACCATATTTTACCTCAGAGATCCCACCGGGAAGGCTTATAATCGCATCGGATTGAAACAAATAAAATTCATAACCACTAGACTTGTGCTTGATTGCTTTTGGAGTCAATTCGCAAGCATTTGACGAAACATTTGTAATACGAACTTTCATACGACTATATTTGTTGACGATAATTCAATAAGTCAATAAAACTTTATCAATTAGCCTACGCAGTAGAGAATAAGTCAACCTGCATTGAGGATTTTGATAATTTTTTTGAAAAATCTACTGATCAGCATCGGGGTCAGAGCATTTCGGTCCCTTCAGCGCGTCCTTTTGACCAACCAATTGTGGGTGTTCTTCTGCCTTTTCATTCAGTTCAATCCATTCCTGTAATTCATCAGGAACATCCATATCTGGGTAAATTGCTTCGACAGGGCACTCATCCATGCATGCGTTGCAATCAATGCATGTTTCTGGATTAATGTACAATCTATCTGGAGTTTCATGGAAGGCATCTACTGGGCAAACTGAGACGCAGCTCGTGAATTTACAATCAACACATGTTTCGGTTACTACATAGGTCATAGTTAGAAAAATCTTATTGGTGAATTACTGGAAGCCTGGTTTCGCATTGCTTCATGTTCTTCGTCTGTACATGGAGAGTTAGTAGGAACTGAAGTGTCGGATTGACTTTCTTCAACTAATTTGTTGGTGAGAAAATAATTCTCGACTTCTTCCCCGCTTACATCAGCAAGCATAACTCCATTTACTTCAACGCAAGGAGATAGCGGTTGTCCAGATTTCGTAACCATTTCTTCATAAATTTCACGATTGTTGATAATGTCTAGGTCTTCATATTTAAGTGTGTATTTGTCCATGATTGCACGCACACCCATGCTCCATCCACATTGAGGTTTGAGATAAGCCTTTATTTTCATACTATCTATTCAAAGCTTAATTCTTAATAAATGCAAATATTTCTGTATGTTGGGTTTTGATTTTATCTTAAATTATATTTAATTGTTGGCTTATTTTTCATTGAATAAATTTAAGGAATGATTCACCTAAACAGTAGAACTACCCACCTAGTAATTGTCCTTATAGCCTTGACCGCTGTGAGTCCTAATTCAAAATAATACTTTTCGAATACTTGCAGACTTTCTGTAAAAGAATAAAATATATTCTCATGAGTTTACCCCCAAAACAAGGTTTATACGATTCATCCAACGAGCACGAGAACTGCGGCATTGGCCTTATAGTAGATATGAAAGGACGCAAATCCCATGATATTGTTTCTGGTGCCCTTGAAATCTGCGTAAATCTTGATCACCGTGGAGGATGTGGTTGTGATCCTATTACTGGAGATGGTGCTGGAATCTTTATCCAAACACCGCACAAGTTTTTCAAGAAGGTCTTAGCAAGTGATTTTTCAGTTACTTTACCCGAATCCGGCGACTATGGTGTGGGCTTTTTCTATCTTTCGAAGTCAGAGAATCAATTCAAACATGAGACCACTGTTATCGGAAATGTGTTGGATGAGCTTTCCATGAAAGTTTTTTGTGTACGAGATGTGCCAGTAGAAAGTTCGATTCTAGGTAAGGCGTCGGCAGATTGTGAACCAAGGATGCAGCAATTTTTTGTTCATCGCCCTGAAGGATGCGAACAGGGCTTGGCTTTTGAAAGAAAACTGTATCTAGCTAGGAGAATGATATCCTTTCGCTTGCGTTATGATTGCGAAAGTAAGGACGCTGATTTCCATGCAAGTTCCTTTTCTTCTCGTACAATGGTTTATAAAGGGATGCTGACAACTGAGCAACTTGGAGAATATTTCCCTGATCTTCAAGACTCAGATATGGAATCTGCACTAGCCCTAACTCATTCTAGGTTTTCCACTAACACCTTTCCTAGTTGGCCAAGAGCTCAACCCTTTCGTTATTTGTGCCACAATGGTGAAATCAACACGGTTCGAGGAAATGAGAATTGGTTGTATGCCCGGCAAATGCAATTAGCCAGCGAGGTGTTCGGTGATGATGTAGAAAAGCTTTTCCCAATCATTCGGGCTGACGGCTCAGATTCGCAAAAATTTGATAACTGCCTCGAGTTTTTGGTTCTTTCAGGTAGAAGCCTTGCTCATGCTATGATGATGATGATCCCAGAACCCTGGGAGAAACACCAGAACATGAGCAAATCTAAGCAGGAATTTTACAAATTCCATGCATGTTTAATGGAACCTTGGGATGGACCTGCTTCCATAGCGTTTTCTGATGGAGTTCAAATTGGAGCCGTGCTCGATAGAAACGGTCTGCGACCTTCAAGGTACTATGTTACTTCTAACGATCGGGTAATTTTAGCTTCAGAAGTTGGAGTCTTGTCTAATATTCCATCCTCTACTGTAATCAAAAAAGGTAGATTAGAGCCGGGTAGAATGTTCATGATCGACATGGAGGAGGGAAAAATTGTCGGTGATGATGAGCTTAAAGAGAGAGTGTCAAGTGAACAGAACTACTCTGATTGGTTGTCGCAGAGTCTTTTGGAGTCGGATCAACTACAGGATACCGAGCTAAGGTTTAATGATAATTTTTCAACAATCATGACTCGGCAAAAAGCTTTTGGATTTACTTTTGAGGACTTACGGTTCCTCATCGGACCCAGTGCTCAGTCAGGTAAACAACCACTCGGCTCCATGGGAAATGACTCTCCATTGGCAGTCCTTTCAGATAAATCTCAGCTGATCTATAATTATTTTAAGCAACTTTTCGCTCAAGTAACCAATCCACCCATCGATCCTATTCGCGAAGAAATTGTTACGGCTTCTATTACATTTGTTGGTTCTGAAGGAAATCTCACCAAGCCTGGCCCTGAAAGCTGCCGAATGATTAAGTATGAATCTCCTCTTGTCGATGATGCTGAGATTTCTAAGCTTCAAAATGAACTTCCCGGTGGTTTCAAATCGAGTACTATTGATACTGTTTTCGATCCCACTTCAGATGTTGATGGAAAGAATTTGTCGAATGCTTTAGGTAGTATTTTCCAACAAGCAGATCAAGAAATCGAGAACGGTTCTAATATTTTGATTTTGTCCGATCGTTCTGTTTCGAATAGTCAGGCAGCAATACCAGTTCTCCTCGCGTGTTCAGGATTACACCACCACCTTATTCGTAGTGGAACACGGACTAAGGTTTCTTTAGTCGTTGAATCCGGAGAGCCCAGGGAAGTACAGCATTTTGCTCTTCTTTTAGGATATGGAGCAGACTTGATCAATCCATACTTAAGTCTGGAAACAATACGATACATGATTTCAGAAGGTAATCTAGACCTTTCTGCAGATGTTGCCTGTAAAAATTTCCTGAAAGCCAATTTAAGCGGCGTTATCAAAACTATGTCAAAAATGGGTATTTCGACGGTTGCTTCTTATCGTGGTGCTCAAATTTTCGAAGCGATTGGCTTGAATCAAGATGTAATTGATCAGTATTTTACAAAAACAGCTTCCAGGGTTGAAGGTATTGGTATCGATACCATTGCCTCGGAAGCAAGACATCGACATAGTTTTGCGTTTTCTCCACGACCGGACGAAAGAGCACTCCCCTTGGACCCGGGAGGGGTTTATCAATGGCGTGCGTCGGGTGAAAAGCACCTTTTCAACCCAACGACTATTCATAAACTTCAGAAGGCCACTAGGTTGGGTAATTTCGAAGTTTTTCGTGAATACTCTGATGCTGTTAACGATCAGTCCCGTGAGATGTACACACTCCGTGGATTGATGAAATTCAAATTTAATCAGGATCCCATTCCTTTGGATGAAGTGGAACCTGCATCAGAAATCGTCAAAAGATTTAAAACGGGTGCAATGTCATATGGCTCTATTTCGAAGGAGGCACATGAAAGTCTGGCAATAGCTATGAATCGTCTTGGGGGAAAGTCTAATACCGGTGAAGGCGGAGAAGATATGGATCGGTTTACACCCGATGATAATGGAGACTCGAGAAGATCTGCCATCAAACAAGTGGCGAGTGGTCGATTCGGAGTAACCAGTTTCTATCTCGTTAATTCTGACGAAATACAAATTAAAATCGTTCAAGGAGCAAAGCCTGGAGAGGGTGGGGAGTTGCCAGGGCATAAGGTTCTTCCTGCGATTGCAAAGACTCGAGGAACAACTCCCGGAGTCGGTTTGATTTCCCCTCCACCTCACCATGACATCTATTCGATTGAGGATCTTGCTGAGCTTATTCACGATCTTAAAAACTCTAATGTTCATGCACGGGTAAATGTAAAGCTTGTATCAGAAGTTGGAGTGGGAACTGTAGCAGCTGGCGTAGCCAAAGCGAAAGCAGATGTTATCCTTGTTTCGGGTTACGACGGAGGCACAGGTGCATCTCCTCGTTCTTCTATACAGCATGCAGGAGCCCCCTGGGAGCTTGGTGTTGCAGAAACGAACCAGACACTTCTTTTAAATGATCTACGCAGTCGCGTGGTTCTGGAAACGGATGGCCAGCTTAAAACGGGAAGAGATGTTGCTATTGCATGCCTATTAGGAGCTGAAGAATTTGGCTTCGCTACCGCTCCATTAGTTACCCTCGGTTGTTTAATGATGAGGGTTTGTCATAAAAATACATGTCCTGTGGGCATCGCCACCCAAGATCCCCGACTGCGCGAGAAGTTTAGGGGCGGAGCTGACGCAGTAGTGAACTTCATGAATTATGTGGCTGAAGAAATGCGAGAAACCATGGCCAAGTTAGGTTTTAGGACGGTTAATGAAATGGTTGGACGAGTTGACAAGCTTGAATTGGGCTCAGCCCTCGATCATTGGAAGGCTAAAGGACTGGATTATTCCAAGATCTTGTACAAGCCTGATATTGGACCTGAAGTAGGTACATACTGTCAAATGAAGCAGGATCATCTTTTAGATAAATCATTGGATCAACGTTTGATTCTAGATGCTGCTAAACCAGCGATAGAAGAAGGAAAGTCTGTTATCATTGATACACCCGTAGTGAATACAGACCGTGTAGTCGGGACCATTACCGGTGCAGAAGTCTCCCGCCAAAATGGTCCAGAAGGTCTACCAGAAGATACTATTCGCATTAACCTCTCAGGATCTGCGGGGCAAAGCTTAGCCGCTTTCTGTCCAAAAGGTATGACATTTACTGTAGTTGGAGATACCAACGATTATTGCGGTAAAGGGTTGTCCGGGGCTAAAGTTATAGTTCGTCCGCCGGAAGACGCTCCGTTTACAGCCCACGAAAATATAATTACGGGGAATGTGTGCTTTTATGGTGCAACTGCCGGAAACGCTTACATAGCTGGGGTTGCTGGAGAAAGATTTTGCGTACGGAATTCTGGGGTCCATGCCGTTGTTGAAGGTCTAGGTGATCATGGGTGTGAATACATGACTGGAGGATCAATTATTTGTTTAGGCAAAACCGGCCGAAACTTTGGTGCCGGGATGTCTGGAGGAGTTGCGTATATTTTAGATGAGTTGGGCGATTTTCCCACTAAAAGATTAAACTCTGAGATGGTAAAAGTATACCCATTGATCGAGTGCAATGATCAGGAAATACAAGATGTTAAGGACAGCATCAGCAAGCATTTAGAATTAACCTCTTCAGCAAGAGCACAAGACATCCTCGACAATTGGGATGTCTTTTTGAATAAGTTTCTTAAGATTTTACCTGAAGACTACGAGCGTGTTCTTAATGCCCTTAAGCGAGCAGAAGATCGTGGGCTTCAGGGAGATGATGCTATACAGGCAGCCTTTGAGGAAAATGTTGCCGCAGGACATTAAAATTTAATTACTTACTATTATGGGTAAACCCACAGGATTTTTAGAACATACAAGATCAGCTATTCCGGATCGTGCCCCTCTCGATCGGATTAAAGACTGGAACGAGATTCACGAAGACTTTCAGGAGCAAAAATTGAAAGAGCAAGGATCCAGGTGCATGGATTGCGGTACACCTTATTGTCATACTGGAATGACTTTAAGTAATATGGCAAGTGGTTGCCCGATTAATAATTTAATTCCTGAATGGAATGATCTAGTTTACCAGGACAAATGGAGAGATGCGCTAGACCGATTGCACAAAACAAACAATTTTCCTGAGTTTACTGGAAGAGTCTGCCCTGCCCCTTGCGAGGGGTCCTGTGTTCTCGGCGTGATTGAGCCTCCAGTTACGATTAAGAGCATAGAATGTTCAATTATCGATAAGGGATTTAAAGAAGGGTGGGTAAAGCCAAATCCACCCAAATCAAGATCTGACAAGAAGGTTGCCGTTGTTGGCTCTGGTCCGGCAGGCCTTGCTGCAGCGGATCAGTTGAATAAGGCAGGTCACAAAGTTACCCTTTATGAACGTGCTGATCGTATCGGAGGTCTTTTGGTTTACGGGATTCCCAATATGAAACTCGATAAAAAATATGTGCAACGCAGGGTTGATTTGCTGGAAGCTGAAGGAATTGAATTTGTTGTATCTACGGAAATAGGAAAAGATATCTCGGCCAAAAAACTTGTAGACGATTTTGATGCAGTCATTCTCTGCTGTGGTGCGACCAAACCAAGAGATTTGCCAATTGAAGGCCGTGAGCTTAAAGGAGTCCACTTTGCTATGGAGTTTCTGACAAAAAATACGCAGGGATTACTCGAGCTAAAAGACATTACTGCCTTTGAAACTGCCGCTAAAGGAAAAGACGCTGTTGTTATTGGAGGTGGAGACACAGGAACCGATTGTGTAGGTACTTCCATTCGGCACGGTTGTAAAAGCGTTTCTCAACTGGAGATTATGCCTCGTCCTCCCGATGAAAGGGCTGCTGACAATCCTTGGCCCGAATGGCCGAAAGTATACAAAATGGATTATGGGCAGGAAGAGGCACATGAACTCTTTGGTGCAGATCCTCGTCATTATCTCACGGCAACTAAGAAGTTTATTGGAGACGAAGATGGAAACTTGAAAAGTTTATTGATTCACGAGATAGAATGGAAACAAGAAAATGGTCGCTTTTCACCCGTTGAAGTGGCTGGCTCCGAAAGAGAAATACCCGCTCAAGTTGCATTTTTGGCGATGGGTTTCCTCGGCCCAGAGGATCTGATTGCAGAGGAACTTGGTTTAGAAAGGGATAGCCGTTCAAACATCCAAGCTGAATACGGAAAGTTTGCCACAAACATCGATGGCGTATATTCCGCCGGGGATATGAGAAGAGGCCAGTCTTTGGTAGTTTGGGCGATTAACGAAGGACGAGCCGTTGCCAAAGAGTGCGATCAATTTTTGATGGGCGAGACTTCGCTCCCTTAATTTATTCTATGCGAATTGTTTGTTTGGATCTCGAAGGAGTTCTCGTTCCTGAGATCTGGATTGCTTTTGCAGAAAAAACGGGAGTGCACGAGCTGACCCGTACGACCAGAGACGAGCCAGACTATGAGGTTTTGATGAATTATCGTCTGGATATTCTTAACGAAAATAATTTTACATTGGGTCAAATCAAGGAAGTTATTGAGTCCCTCGAGCCTCTTCCCGGTGCTGTCGAATTTACTGAAAAATTAAGATCTAAATACGAACTCATTATATTATCTGATACTTTTCGTGAATTTGCGGGTCCTTTGATGAAGAAACTTGGTTTTCCCTGTTTATTTTGCCATGAACTCGAAGTGTCCAATGATTCAATTAAGGCGATTAAGCTTCGTTTGCCCGATCACAAGAGAAAGAGTGTTCAGTATCTTCAAAAGTTAAATTTTGAGGTAGTCGCAGCAGGAGATAGTTACAACGATTTGGGTATGCTTAAAACAGCTAACCATTGCATGCTCTTTAACCCGCCGGATCAACTAGTCCAAGAATATCCAGACATGCCAGTTGGTAGGAATTACGAACAGCTCATGTCGTTTATAGACCAACCAAACTCATGATTACCATCATTGCTGGAACTAATCGTAGGGGAAGCGTTTCCTCGCTTTTTGCAGACCAAATTTCTTCCATTTATAATCAACTTGATGTGGATTCAAAGGTTTTGGATCTTTCAGATCTACCTCCTGAAACATTTTCTCCAGATGCATACAGCGAAAAGCCTCCCAAAGTTTTGGAATTTACTGAACAGATTCTCAATTCTTCCGGACTCGTTATCGTAGTGCCTGAATACAATGGTAGTATGCCTGGTGCCCTCAAGTTATTCATTGATTTATTACCTTATCCAGAGAGCTTCGAGGGCAGACCTGTTTGTTACATCGGAATTGCTTCAGGACAGTTTGCTGGTTTGCGACCTGTGGAACATCTACAGCAAGTATTTGGATATCGAAATGCTTTTAATTTTCCAAGGAGGGTTTTCATTCCAGCTGTTCATGAAGTTGCTGACTCTGAAAACGGAATTACTGATCAAAATATTAAAAATAGACTTTCCGGGCAGGCTGATCAGTTTGTGAAATTCTGTCGTTCCTTGGGCAAATTATCCTAAGTCCATCAAGACAGAATTGGGTGTAGGATTCGCCCATGAACATCAGTAAGTCTTAAATCTCTACCTCCATGCCTGTAAGTCAGGTTTTCATGATCAAGACCTAGTTGGTTAAGTACGGTCGCCCACAGATCGTAGAAATCACATTTATTGTCAGTGACATGATAGCCGAATTCATCCGTTTCTCCGTAAACAGTTCCTCCTTTTATACCTCCACCAGCCATCCAAATGGAGAATCCAAACGGGTTGTGATCCCGTCCATTACTACCCTGAGAAAAGGGCGTGCGACCAAATTCACCTGCCCAAATTACTAAGGTTTCATCAAGTAAGCCGCGAACCTTGAGGTCTTGAAGTAAACCAGCAATCGGTTGATCCACTTGATGTGCCATGGCAGCATGACCCTTTTCAAGGGCACCATGTTGATCCCAGGGATTAGCAGCTCCTCCTGCACCAATACTTTCAGTTAAACAACTTAATTCCACAAATCTAACCCCTCGTTCAACCAGTCTTCTGGCAAGAAGGCACTGTCTCGCATATCCC
>PATX01000028.1 GCA_002713685.1 Opitutia bacterium
CCTATCACCATACGGAACACACTGCGGGCTGGATCGAATTTGGTCTGCAGTTCAGGGATCTCATCAAAGACCGACCCACCGTAACCATCCCGGACGACCATGATGTGGGTCAGGCCAACCTATGGGGAGAAAGCGGAATTGTCGCGACTTCGCCCGCGGGGAACAGCGGTGGTTATTTCTATCCGATTCCCTATGTCAATATGGTTCAACTGCAGCAAACCTGGCATTTACCTGACCCAGTGGATCCTAAAAAGGTAAAGAGAGGGTTGGAAGTGTACTTTACTCGCTTACGAGTGGGTGGAATTGATTTTGCGATTTTGGAAGACCGTAAATTCAAAACCGGACCGGATGGCAAAATTCCCAAAATGGGTCCCCGCCCCGATCATATCAATGATCCCGCTTATAACCGGGATGCCGTTAATCTGGAAGGCTTGGTCCTTTTGGGGGACCGACAGCTCAATTTTCTCTCGGACTGGAGTCAGGACTGGGAAGGTGCCCAAATGAAAGCCGCTCTTTCCGCTACCGCGTTCTGCGGTGCGGTTCATATTCATGGAAATCCGAACAGCCGCCTCCTCGCCGACCTCGACAGCAACGCCTGGCCACAGAAAGGTCGGGACAAGGCACTGCATGAACTACGAAAAGCCATGGCTACCCATCTATGCGGAGATCAACATCTAGGCGTGGTGGTTCAGCACGGAATTGAATCACACCGCGATGGCCCCTTTGCCTTTACCAGTCCGGCTATCGTCAATACAATCTATGGTCGCTGGTGGAAACCGGAGGATGAAAAACCCGGTCCTCGTCCCATTCCAAATTCTCCCCTACCCTGGACAGGCGATTTTGAAGACGGACTGGGTAACAAAATAACCATGCACGCCTATGCCAACCCTGAGGACCGGAGTGATGAACTCAAACGGGCTGACGGATTTGGAGTTGCCCGGTTCAATAAAAAAAATCGTACAGTTACCTTTGAATGCTGGCCCCGTTTCTCCAAGGTTTCCGATGGAGATCAGGCCCAGTTCCCAGGTTGGCCAGTTACTTTTAAAATGTCGGAAAATGACGGTAGGATGGTCAAAGGTTGGCTACCCAAATTATCCTTTTCGAAACCCAACCCCGTCGTTCAGGTAATCAATGACAAAACGAAGGAAGTTCTTTATACAGTACGGGTACAGGGCAAGAGCTTTCAGCCTAAGGTTTACTCCATGGACCCGCATAGCGTGCGGGTGGGTAAAGATACCCCAAAAAATCCTCTATTGGCCAATGCACGCCCCAAAAAGGAACCTAAAAAAGCCAAAGTACTTCGAGTAGACCCTTTTCTCTAAGAAAAGGTTGAGTATTACTTTTCGCCGTGTTCCGTCTCACGCTTGAGCCTGGAGATGGACTCCTTATTTCGGGAACCCAGATAAGCAATCAAATCACGCAAATCATTTGGATTCAGAGTCATACCCAAGGGAGGCATTGCGGATATCGGTGGAGAAACGGAAGCCACACCCCCTTTACTGAGCTCCTGCTTCTTTCCGTCAGGTGATAGAAGTACCAGCGAGTCATCCTCATCCGCCAAGATTCTGCCCACCTGAGCATCTCCGTTCTTTAAACTCACGGTCGAAAGCCCATATCCCGGAGAAATCTCCGCATTCGGGTTAACCAGTGATTCAAGAAGCTTGGATGGTTGCATACGATCCCCCACCAAACTCAATTCGGGCCCCTGCTCTCCTCCCTCTCCATCAATTTGATGACATTGCAGGCAGGCTCCCTGATTACGGAAAACTAATTCTCCAGAACCGGCATTACCCCCGTATAAACTTAATGCATGAATTCTACCCGGATCACCAGCGGCATAGGTGGCAGCGACTTTTCTTGCCTCTTCATCGGAACTTTCTGTGAGTGCATGGTAGAGATCGAGCCACAATTCATTTTTTAAATTCAACTCCCGCACTTTCCACATATCAATCAGAATCTGAGGATTCTTTTGGGATAAAACTTTAAAAATCGCACGGGCCACAACAGGATCATCTTCTTTCACTGCAACGACGACTCTTTCTTGGTACTTTTCCAGTCCCTGTTCCACAAGACCTGCATAACTGACGGATCTTACCAACTCGCTTGGATCATCCACCAACTTTTCGATCAATGAATGATCAGCCGGCTCGTTAAGACTAAGAAGAGATCGAAGATTGGAGGCACGAACTTCCGGATTCAGATTCGTATCTATGACCTGTTTGCGCAGCATGACTGGATCCATTGAGATCCCGGCTTCCATAACAAATTTGCCCAAAAGGGAAGCAAGCTTTGGGGATTTCTCTTTTTCCACAAGCTGTCGAATACTTTCTCCCGAAGATGCAACGAGCTCAGTCCGCGAAAAAGTGCTTTTCAAAGTGGGTCGGTAATGCCCAAGAACCGGGTCCGTATCCATCGGTATGGACCAGCGCAAAAGTGCTTCCAAAGCGAAGATCCTCAATTCCTCCTTCAGCATCGAATTGGCACAAGTTTCAACAAGGGCTTCAGCTGATTCCTTTGAACCAATCCGAAAATAAGCACCTACCAGTCTGGCCTGTTGATGAAAAGGGAAGTCTTCCAGCTTGAGTGAAAGAAGCTCTTTACCTGCTGGGCCATCCAGGGCTCCGGTATCATAAATGGCGGAAACGGCCTCATTTTTGATCGCCTCATTCTCGTCGTTCAAGAAAAGAGCAAGATGTGGATGATTCTGTCTTCTGCAGACCAAAAGGGAGAGCATACGCTGCTCAAAAGAATCAGATTTAACTCGGGCAAGAGTCTGATCAGGCTTTGCCAGTCGAGTAAGGGCAGAAAGATTAGCATGCCTGATAGTCACATCAAACGCGGTTCCTTTGTTTTTGGCTGCGTGTGTGAAAAGTGAATCAACAACCTCGCTATCTCCCTTAGGTGCGATTCGGCCCAGGGCAACAGTCGCCAAGGAAATGACTCGGGGACTGGGATCATCTAATAACCCCAAAAGCAGTTTCCTCGCGGATGCCAATTGGATATCCCCACAAGTTCGGGCCGCATTTGCACGAATTTCCTCATTATCCGAAGTCAGGCTCACTAGAAGAGGAGAGGCCGCGTCAGCGACTCCCTTACGATACAATTGCCCCAGTCCCCATAAGGAATGAAGAGGTGCATGAGGATTGGCATCTGCTTTCAGAATCTCGGCAAAGGTTTTGATAGCAGTGGACCCTTTCTCAACCATTGCAAATTGGGCAGCCTGCCTAACCCTTTGATCTTCATGTGCTAAAAGCAGTTCCAGTTCTGGAAGCGATCTTTGGTTAAAACCTTTCTTAAAAGTAAGGGCTGTCTCCTTTCCAATTGCTTGTCTTTTTGAATCAGTCGGGCGAAGAATTTGAATGGTTCCGTTTTTGTTTACTGACCAACCACCACCGTAGTCTGCCAAATAAATATTACCATCGTAGCCATGTTCAACATCACAAACAGCGACACCTTCCACAAAGACCGAGTTTTCTCCAAGCTCAAAACTGGCGTCTTTCGCTTTTAAAGAAACATGTATGATATTCGAATTCTTAGGAGCACCCCGGTAATTGGTTACCAAAAAACCACCCTGCAAATCCTCTGGCACAGTTCGACCAGATAGCCAAGTCACTCCGGAAGGGCCATTCCCCAAATGCCCGATTGGGGGATAAACCCATTGAGGCTGATCCGGCGTATACTGCTCAAACATTTTTTCACCCACCCAGACTGATTTGCTTAGTTTAAAATTCCCCCAGTCTAGAGCGTTGGCATAATGATGAGGTGACTGGTGAGCCATATCCCAACCGGAGTCTGTATTATCCAAAACATAGACAACCCGGGCTTTGTCTCCAATATCTCCGGTATTATCAAAAGTGAAAAGATTCCCCTGGTCGTCAAAGGCAAGTTCCTGTGGGTTTCTCAAGCCATGTGCATAAACTTCGAAGTTAGTCCCATCCGAATCACAACGAAAAACGGCACCTCTCCCCGAAGCTTCGAAGATTTCACCATCTTCCCGCTCGACATAAAAACCACGATCTCCAATTGTAAAATAGAGCCGTCCGTCAGGACCCCGGATAATTCCGTGTAAATCATGACCAATAAAAGAGACGCGAACACCAAATCCCTCCACAAGGTTTTCCATGGAGTCGGCCACCCCATCATCATTGGGATCCGTGAGCTTACGTAAGGCGGGGATACAGGTAAAGTAAGTCGCATTTCTTTCTGCAAGTACTGAGAACCCAATCCCATCCAGAGGTTTATCAAAGGCATCCGAAAAAAGGGTTCTTTTATCAGCAACAAAATTACCGTCGTTATCCTCCAGCCTGATCAGACGGTCGGGAGTTTGCTCATACCAGGCACGGTCTCGTTTATCTGCGTGGGCATCATACAAGGCCAACCGGTCAGCCGTGGTACGGGAACGGAAATCACCGCGGATCATTTCACGGGCCCGGCGAAGATCAGGAACTCCGAACCAAAAACGATTGGCTTCCGAAACAAAAATTCGGCCGTGCGGATCCATATCCAAACTGGCGGGGTTTTCCACATGGGGGTATGTCACCCAAGTATGCCCGGTGTAACCAGAGTGATTAATCTTTCCCCGGAAAGGTGTAGCTTGATTGGAAAGCTCGGGCATTTGTTTTTCTTCCACTTCGATTGGCTTGGCGTTAGACAACAAAGGCAGAAGGAATATAAATTTAACAAGACGGGTTATTTTCATACTAAAGGATCATCTTAGCTTTTTTTGAATAATGGACAAGTATGACTTATTTATGTCAGCAAAAGTAAATTCTTACTCATCAATAGATTCTATTCTATTTGTAGTCGTAACTGATACGGATTTTAGTATTTTAAATCGATGGACTCCTCAAACCCATACAGTGAATTCGTCCAATCTGTTTGTAAAAACTTCGTGACCGGTAATGAGTTGCCTTTAGGCCAGATGCCAAAACCGCCTGCATCCAAGACCGACCCAACTTCACCCAAAGTACTTATCCTGGCTCCTCATCCTGATGATGAATGTGTCATGGGCGGACTTCCCCTGCGTCTGATGCGGGAAGCGGCTTCAGAAGTCGTGGTTCTTCCCATAACTTACGGCAGTGATACCAAGCGAAAAGAAGAACGTAAAAAAGAACTCCATGCAGCTTGTAGTTGGATCGGTTTCAGCTTGGTGGATTTTGGACAGAATAGATTGGACAAGATTCATCCCGAGAGCAGACAAAAGAATACTGAACACTGGTCCAACGCGGTAAATGAACTCGTCAAATCTATCGAAAAGATAAATCCAGACATCCTTTTTTTCCCGAATGCCACCGACTGGAACCGAACTCACTTAGGTGTGTATCTGCTCACAATTGATGCTCTTCAAAAAATCCCTGGTGCGGAAGTAACCCTCATCGAGACTGAATTTTGGGGACAAATACAAAATCCCAATTTGATGGTGGAAAATTCCCCAGAGGAAGTGGCCGACTTGGTCGCAGCCCTCTCTCATCATAAAGGTGAAGTTACAAGAAACCCTTTTCATCTACGATTACCTGCCTGGATGCAGGATAATGTAAGGAGAGGGGCAGAGGTTGTCGGCGGACAGGGTGGAAAAGCACCGGACTTTGATTTTGCCACCCTCTATAAAGTAAGCCGTTGGAAAAACGGGCAAGCGTACCAAATCTTTGAGGGCGGCAAAATACTCAGCCATTCTCAAAAGGGAGACGCTGACATACTCAATCAGTTACAATAGATCAGTTTTCGAATCGTAACTCTTGGGCACTGATTTTTTGGGCGAACAAAAGTTTCCCCTCGTTATCATAGGCTTCGAGCTTCAGTTGCGGTTTCTTCGCTTTGGTATCGAAATGGAGCAGGCAATAGCCGCAAGTTTTATTGTACCCCCAAATTAATTCATCGGTTTTGATAACAGGATGCACATGACGGTTCGTGAGACGACCACTGACAAATTCAAACAAATCATACCCCTCGGGTCGTTTCGTTTTACGCAAATCAATCCGATGCCGGTCGGCAGCAAGCAGGACAACTCCTTCTACTTTTTCTTTTTCTATGAAACGGAAGATTTCTTCGCGCTCTTCTGGGTATCCGTCCCATGGATCTTTGCTACCCGGCTTAATACCCTCGGAGAACGGAACCGAGGAAGCTATTATTTTGAAGGTAGCTTCTGACTCACCGAGAGTTTTGAAAAGCCATTTCTTTTGCACGGGACCAAGCATGGATTTTTTCTTTCGATCCCTGTAATAGCGGCAGTCCAACATAATCACCTGAACCTGTCCCAGGGTGAAAGTCTGCCAGCACCCGGGATTTTCGAGCCCACCGCCAACGGGTGGATTATTCCAATTCCTATTAAAATTTGCCAAAACTGGCTTCTTCCACTTGGGAAAATTAATCTCAGATCCAGGAATACAATCATCCATCCCAAAATCATGATCATCATAAATTGCATGCATTGAGGTTTTAGCCACAAGCTTCTTCCACTCCGGCCGTGAATATCTGCGGGAGTAGCAATAATCTCCGGTCCATTTCACATCTTCCGGGTCATCAATGTAGACATTATCGCCCAGCATCAGCATCGCTCTCGGGTCGTGATCGGCAATTAATTCCCAGATTTTTTCATACTCGGGGACAAAACCCGAACATCCCCCAAACGCAATGGTGAATCTTGCCCCTTCGTGAGGTTCAGGAAATGTACGAAAACCAAACTCTCTCGAGCTGTCCAAGTGCTCCTCTCCATTTACGAATATCCGATAGGCAAAGTAAGTATTTGGTAGAAGACCATCCACATGCACCACCCCGACAAACCCCTCTTCTTTGGATGTTGTGATTTTCTCGCGACCCGAATGACCGGTTATTTCGACCTCAATCTCACATGGACCGTTCGTTCGAAACCATAAGCTTGCAGTCAGATCAGTTACCTGCCCAACCATCGGCCCATGAAGCAGTACCGAAGGATTAAGGCTTTCCTGCCAACGCCTAAATTCCTTCATCTCACGCAAGGGTTTAAGCCATTCTCGGGGCTCTCCAAGAAAACGCTCAAATGGCAAACCTTCCTTGACTGCTTTTCTCGCCATTACTAAAGCCTGTTTTACTTTTTCTTCTTTGAGTAAGCAAAGAGTTGAGATGAATGCCTTTTCCGCAGGATCCGTATGCTTCTTGCCATTTTTTAATTCAAAGTAGGCTTTTTCAACTTTGTCTTCCGCAAGATATCGAAATGCATTTCGTTCCCGGTCATGCTGCCCCAACAATGAAGTTATAAAAAAGCAAGCTATGCTCAGCCGGAGGAGTTTTTGTGAACGGTGCCAAAAATCTTTCATTCTCCAAGTTAAAGGTATTAAAAAAAAGAACTCTAGAACAAACCCATCAAATTGTACAAAAATTTATTCAAGAACAGGAAGAGATTAATCCAAAGGAAATCTGCTTCCTGTAACTCAGATTTAAAAATTCCACTGAAGGCCAAGACCAAAATGGAAAAAGTCCTTCAATTGATCATCGCCAGGCATAGTCAAGGCACGATTTATGGCAAAACTTTGCATACCGTGCCCGAAAACGATAATGTTATTGGTAATTTTTCGGTCGATCCCAATATTTATTGCATAAAAGTTGGCTCCTTCGTGTCCGTCAGAAACATAGCCTTCATTCAGACCCAGAAGCCCGGAAACAAAAAGATCAGATTTTTCACTCAAAGAAAATTCACGATAGGTGCTCCATTCGTAGAACATACCTTCCGCATCCATCGAATAGGTTCCATCAACAGAAGTACCAATCGAATAAGGCAAATTATCGTAAGCCAACCCGAATGACCATTCATCATCGGATTCGTTGTCTTTTGAGAAAATTAAGTGCGTGTAACCGGCATAGAATAACCAGTCGTTTTTTTCCTGAGTGAGCGAAAGGCTATATTGCAATTCATCGTAAGCATGATTGGAAGACCGACCGTACCAAACCCCTCCCGAAAAGTGCTCATACCCGAATTCAACAGATCCGGTCCAAAGAGATTTTCCCTCCAAGGCATCCCGACCCTCTGAAAAATAGCGACTTTCCCAACCGGCATGGGCACTTAAGGTTTTGTTCCCATGCATTTTTTCGAACGGCTTATTCGTTTCGGCGTCATGCCCGAGTAGAATACAGTGCCATAAAAAGAATCCTAATATTAAATATTTTAGAGAAATTAAGTTCACGTAAATTGGAATTATACAAGGTTTGGTTTTTGTATGATTTAGATGCGTCCAAGATCCATGAATGACTTACTTCGTGTTGTCAAATAATTTATTTTGATTAATCAAAGTATGAAAATAAAAAGGAATATTTTGATATAAAAAAAGGTCATCAGTTTTGATCACTGAACCAGCCTTTTCTTTTCCCACCGTGCATAAAGAGTCGATCATCTGCACTTGCCAACACTAGACCAACCATCGCATTACCAATCGATGAATAGCCCAAGTACTCATCTCCACCAATGTTTCGCTTCCCGCCGAAAAAAGCTGCACCTTCATTGGGGAGTCTGGAAAGTTCCAAATACGGTATCCATGCTTGCATCAACTCAGCATACCTTTGGGGGGCACCTGTCTTGATGCCTGAAAAGCCAAAAATTAAACCAATCGATGACATCGCATGGGCATGCCGCATTCGTCCGTTTAAGTGAAACAGCGAATCTGCTAGGGCATTGGCATATTTTTTCTCTCTTCCTTCAACCATGAGTGCTGTAACCATTCCTCCTGTCCGAGCAGAGATATCCGGACTCCAGGGTGCCCGTGAAGAATAGCCTAAAGCTCCCGTCTTAGGATCACGGGATTTCTTCACCTCAGAGAATGAATTTGCCCATGTCTTTTCATTTAAGGGATAGCCACACTTTTCCGCCAAAGCCCAGGCTAAATGTGCCTGCACATTGATGACGATAAGTCCTCCTCCATTGTAAGGGATGGAAAAATGGTGCCCCATGGTTCCTTTTTCCGTAACCCTTTGAACAAGGAGATCACAGCATTTCTTGAGATCTTCAAAATAATTTGTGTCTCCAGTTGCTAGTTGATACTCCGCAAGAAAAATACCATTAGCAGCGGTCTGCCAGTTCTTGGGGCCCTTTTGGGGATCTTCAGTATCAATGGTCGCGATACTGGCTTTTCTAACAAACTCGATTGCTTTCCTGATCGAAGATAAATGAGTCGGCTTATTGTTTGCCAAAAGTACAAGGCCACAAAAAGCGGTGGTGTATACATCAGCATCACCTCCAACACCAGGCCTCCATCTACCATTTGATTGCTGGGTATCAACTAGTTGTTCAGCAATATCCGATAAATACTCTTTTCTTTTTAAACACAACTGGGGATTGGAAAAAGAAAACGACCGGCACTTAGGTAATGAAATTTTCAGTTTTTGAGACTGCTCACCTCGAAATATCTCTATCGACAAGAGAGCATTCGATGCTGCGGCCTTTCGGTCAAGACTTCTACCAATAAGATCCTGGGGACCGGCTAAGCCCGTGTCTGTCTTTTTCGAAAACCTACCGGGGATCATATTTTCAATTTTGGCTATCCGATCACCAACTTTTAGGCCAGCAAGCTCAGCCGCCCCCCCTTTTCCGACATCCATTATCAGGATTTCCCGATCACCATCTTGGAGACGTCCAGTTGCTTCCAAAACTCCTAGGGGAAAATCATGATGCTCTCCTGACTTACTGTTCACCAACTTGGGTCTGTAAACATCCCTGGCAAGAGACTCAGAATATATGGAAAAGGAACTAAGAATAAGAACTGTCAAAATCCGCATAATGAAATTGTCAGTGCATTCAGAAATTCGGCAAGAAAATACAATTGAATAAAAATTTCACGCTCGCCACTGTTCACAATTTAATGCAGTGTGAATAACTTTAGCCAAGCACAAGAACCGGTGCTCACGCATGGAATGGATGGAAATTGGAGTATGTGAGCGAGTGTTCGACCTTTTTGGCAGATATTGAAAAGCAAACGAACCCACATTCACATGACCCAAGACATTGAAATTCAGGAAGCTTCGGCTACGCCCAAAAGCTTCGAAGATATGGGATTGGCTGAGCCAATCCTTCAAGCAGTCCGCAAAGCCGGATACGAAACCCCATCTCCAATCCAAGAGTGTTCAATTCCTCCCATTTTGGAAGGCAGGGATTTACTGGGTGTCGCACAGACCGGAACCGGCAAGACTGCAGCTTTTTCGCTCCCCTTGCTTTCGCGACTGGATGAATCCGTGAAAGGTGCCCAAATTCTTGTCCTCGCACCCACCCGTGAACTGGCCCTGCAAGTGGCGGAAGCCATGGAAGGCTTTGCCGAAAATTTGTCAAAACTTCGGGTAGTCGCTGTCTATGGAGGAACCGGTTATGGTGAGCAGATCCGGGAATTTAAAAAGGGAGCTCAAATTGTGGTCGGTACTCCCGGCAGAATCATGGATCATATCGAGAAAGGATACCTGAAACTCGATCACTTAGAGGCCGTGGTCCTGGATGAAGCAGACGAAATGCTTAGCATGGGCTTTATAGACGACATCAAGTGGATTCTTGAGCATACTCCTGCCGAACGGCAGACTGCCCTCTTCTCGGCCACCATGCCAAAGCCTATTCAAAGGCTTGCCGAGCAACATATGCAGGATCCCGTTAAAATCACCATCAAAGTTAAGGCGGAGAATTCACCCAATATTCGGCAACACTTCATCAAGGTTCGCCAGCATGAAAAACGGGACATGCTTCTCAAACTTTTGGAAATCGAAAAGTTTGATGCCATGCTCATTTTCGCCCGCACCAAAAACGCAACCATGGAAATTGCGGAAAAATTGCAGGGCAAAGGGTATCCAGCCGAGCCGCTCAATGGCGATATGCCCCAAAATCTACGGGAAAAAACAGTAGATCGCTTGAAACGCGGTAAAATTAATGTGCTGGTTGCCACCGATGTGGCAGCAAGAGGTCTCGATGTTGACCGAATCACTCATGTGCTTAATTATGACGCACCCTTTGATTTGGAATCTTACACACACCGGATCGGACGCACCGGACGGGCCGGAAGGGAAGGCGATGCCATTATCTTTGTAACCAACAAAGAGATGCGCATGCTCAAGGCGATCGAGCGGACATTGAAAGTCCCTTGTGCGGAGTACATATTCCCTACCTTGGAGGAAATGAATGAACGCCGGGAAGAGGAATTCTTCGCCCGTATCGAAGAAGGAATGAAAGGGGAATTGGGCGACTATCGCAAAGCCCTCCAAAGACTTGTCGAGGAAACAAGCAAGGACACACTTGATATTGCTGCATCTCTTGCCTTTCTCGCCGCAGGCAAAAAACCACTTTTCTATGACAGCATGCCCAAAATCGAATCCAAACGGGCACGCAGGGAAGACCGCCGGGACCGGGACCGTGGAGACAGGGGTGACTATAATTCAAGGGATGATGGACGCTCCGAACGGAAGTCTTTTCGGGATGACCATTTACAGAGCTACCGCATTGAAGTGGGAGAATTCCATGGAGCACAAAAAGGCGACATCGTCGGAGCGATCGCCAATGAAGTAGGATTGGATCCAAGAAGTGTGGGGAAGATCCGTATGTTTAAAGATCATTCCTTCATTGATCTTCCCCAGGATATGCCCAAGGAAATACTGGATGCTTTAAAAACTGTTTGGGTCCAAGGCCATCAAATGAATATTTCGATCGACAAAGGACGGCCCCGCCCGGGAGGCAAAGGAGGCAAATTCAAGAAAAGCTTCGGGAAAAGTAAAAAGTTCGGTAAAGGCAAAGACTTCAAAAAGAAATCAAAACCCAGCTTCAGGAGTTAAAACCTACTTCTTACCGGTCACCCACCGGACTGCATTTCCGAGCATATCTAGATATTCTTTAGTCGACATAGTCGAATTATGGTGCCCCAGGGTGGTGGAAAAGATTCTCCCTTTGCCATGAGTGTTTACCCAGGCACAAGCCTGTGGCTCTTTAGGATTTTTGTTTGCTCCGTTATCACCATAGGCAAGAACCGTGGTACCTTCATAAACTTGTTGGACATTATATAATTCTCCCTCTGGAGTCATCCAACCGTCTGGCATGTCTTTCATGATGGGATGATTCGCATGCTTTTTTACCTTATTCACCGTAATCGCTGCCTTGGGTCCATGCCCCTTGGAACTCGCCCCAAGCATTTCGGGCCAGGCTTTCTTCTCACCTTCTTTAGCAGGAATGCTCCAATGATAAGAATGCATCGCACAGTGTAAGGCGATGGCAGGTTTACCCGCCTTGTGAATATCGGTAATGGATTTAACGAATGCTGCATCCTTCTCATGAGCAAAGCAATGGTTGTAGACAACATGGTCATATCCTTCCGCCCAACCTGACTGGCTAAGCTTGGCTTTACTCTTCTCCTGATCCATTTCAAAAAAGATATCCCATTTAGTCGGCACACGCTCACTGATCCCCTCACTGATAATATTTTTTTGATTAGGATAATCATGACAGCAGCCACCGGTGATCATAAAAGCTTTGAGGGGCTTTTTCTTACCGTGATGGTCGGCAGATACAAGCAGCGTGGAAAAAATAAAGAGCAGGCTGGTAAAGAATTTCATAGGTGTAAGTTTTTGTATATCGCGACTATTCGATGCGAGGATTGTTTTTTTGACAAGCACGGAATGTTTCTCTGCCGAGGTTTGCTATTCGAGGCAACGGGCAAATTGAGTAGAGACTCGAGCTTTTGTGTCGCAAATTAACAGAAAAAAGACGCAAAATTGCCTGATTTTAGCTTGTTTACACTTTTCATGAGAATAATAATTAAAAATATGCCGAAGTTGCCAAAAATTTGCTTACAATTGATCATCGCCCTGATGATTGCGAAATTGATTGTCCTTGATGCAGCAAATTCCCCCGAAACAACTACTTCTTCCACAAGGAAATTTTCAAAGGAGGAGAAGGAATGGTGGGCCATCCAACCATTAAGAAGTCCAAAGGCGAAAACAGAAGGTAACCCAGTCGATTATTTCATCCAAAGGAAACTGGAGAAACAAAACCTAGGACTTTCCCGACAGGCTGACGCCTATGAATTCATTCGCCGGGCAACCCTTGACCTGACCGGTCTCCTTCCTACATCCAAGGATGTGCTGAGCTTTGCAGAATCGTACAAAAACAACCCAATACTGGCCAAGGAGACACTGATCGATAAACTTTTGGCTTCGTCCGCTTATGGTGAACGCTGGGCGACTCACTGGCTCGATGTCGTTAGATTCGCAGAATCAGACGGCTATCGTGCTGATGGTTTCCGCTCTTCCGCGTACCTCTATCGTGATTATGTTATTCGTAGTCTCAATCAGGGTAAACCATACGATCAATTCGCCCGCGAACAACTGGCCGGTGATGAAATTAATCCTGACGACTATGATCACATGGTTGCAACGGGGTTTCTCCGGCATGGGGTATACGAATGGAATCAGCGAAATGCCCGCATGCAATGGGAATTGATCCTCAATGAAATGACCAATGTGACCGGTGAGGTTTTTTTGGGACTGGGGATGGGTTGTGCCCAGTGCCACGACCACAAGTTCGATCC
>PATX01000029.1 GCA_002713685.1 Opitutia bacterium
CGTGAATTTCTTAGAATCATTATTGAGCAGGCTTCATTGCCAGTGATTGTTGATGCCGGCATTGGTCGTCCATCTCATGCCACCGAAGCGATGGAGATGGGTGCATCTGCGGTCCTTGTGAACACTGCTTTAGCTGTTTCCGGCGACCCTTTGAAAATGGCAACTGCTTTTAAGGATTCGGTGAGGGCAGGGCACACTGCTTTTGTTGCCGGTATCGGAAGTGAATCCTCCACTGCTCAGCCGACATCTCCGCTAACCAGCTTTTTATCCTAAGTAGCAATCTTTACTAGTGACTACTTACAATGAGTATTTTTCTTCCGTAAAATGGGATGTGATTTCTTAGAAAATTTCTTCCACTTCAAGGAATCAGGTTGCTCAGGCAATTAATCGTGAAGGAAGAGGTGGTATAGATGACTTTACAGCCCTGCTTTCACCTATAGCTGCCTCTGAATTTCTTGAGCCAATGGCTAGGTTGAGTCATTCACTAACTCAAAAAAGGTTTGGGAAAGCTATTCGTTTGTTTGCTCCTCTTTATCTTTCGAATGAGTGCAACAATGTTTGTGATTACTGTGGGTTTAGTCTCGGTAATAAGATCGTACGTAAAACCCTAAACCATGCTGAGCTTCTGCGAGAGGCGGGTATCTTAAAAAAAATGGGTTTCGATCATGTCTTGTTGGTGACGGGTGAATCGACCAGGAAGGTAGGACTGGATTATATAAACCAATCATTATCTACCCTGCGTCCCTATTTCAGCAATTTATCAATAGAGGTACAGCCACTTCAAGAAGAGGAGTATGCTTTTCTCAAGTCGAGTGGGCTTCATGCCGTTTTGGTCTATCAGGAGACTTACAATCAAGAGAGCTACGCCCAGCATCATTTAAAAGGGAAGAAATCAAATTTCGAGTGGAGACTTGCAACGCCTGACAGGCTTGGGAAAGCGGGCGTTCATAAGATCGGTTTGGGTTGTCTTTTTGGTTTAACGAAGGATTGGAGAGCTGACGCTTTTTTTGCAGGTCATCATATGGACTACCTCCAAAGAAAGTACTGGAGGACTCAATATTCGATGTCTTTTCCGAGACTACGCCCTTGTGCTGGAGAGATTCCCCCAGAGGTTAGCTTGGAAGATCGAGATCTCGTTCAACTCATTTGTGCTTTCAGAATATTTAATCACGAATTAGAAATTAGTATCTCTACCAGAGAGAGTTCTGAATTGAGAGACCACCTTCTTCCTCTTGGGGTTACCACGATGAGTGCTGGTTCGAAAACTAACCCGGGAGGATATGGGGCAGATGAGAGTCTGGAGCAATTCGAAATCTCTGATTCCAGGTCTGTCTCAGAAGTAAGTTCGCAGCTTCAGCAGTCAGGATATGATGTGGTTTGGAAAGATTGGGATCAATCCTATGATCAATCAAACAGTTATGCTTTATCTAATGATAGCGTTCAGTACTCCACTGAAAAACCTGATCTTAGTATTGCCGGTTGAATCCTTTAAGCAAAGAGGAAAGTGATTTTTATCAGAGGCATTTGATGCTTAGTGATTTTGGTCATGAAGGTCAGATAAAACTAAAAAGTGCTTCCGTACTGCTAGTGGGAGCAGGTGGACTGGGGTGTCCAGCCCTTCAATATTTAACAGCTGCAGGTGTCGGAAGAATCGGAATTATCGATGATGACATTGTGGAAGAATCCAATCTTCAACGACAGGTTGTTTACAGGCTTGAAGATGTTGGATCCCTTAAAGCAATTACGGCCGCAAAACGCATGGGTCAGCATAACCCAAATATTTTGATACAACCTTATTCGACCCGTTTAACCGACAAGAATATATTAGAAATATTCGAACAATACGATGTGATCTTAGATGGTAGTGATAATTTTGAAACTCGCTACCTGGTCAATGATGCATGTGTGATTCTTGGCAAACCCTTGGTTTTTGGTGCAATTTATAAATTTAGTGGTCAACTAAGTGTTTTCAATTTCGAAAATGGCCCAACTTATCGTTGTCTTTTTCCTGAGCCTCCAGGTGCTGATGCTTTGCCCTCCTGTGCTGATGCAGGAGTGCTTGGTGTGTTGCCGGGAATCATTGGTTCATTGCAGGCCCTTGAGACTATCAAAATTATTACCGGTATTGGAGAAGTTATGACAGGTAGGGTTCTTCTTTATGACGCACTGGGGCAAAAATTTGATGAGCTCAAATTGTCAGCCGACAAAACAAATCAAGAAATCACAGAACTACAAAATTATTCATTTAATTTAGAGTGCAGCACACCAGTTATGAAGAACCCAATTCAAATTAATGAAATAGATCCTGCAGACTTACTCAAAATGGTGGATGAGAATCCTAACTTGTCTATCATTGATGTCCGCGAAGATTGGGAAAGGGAACTGGAGTGCATTCAGCCTTCCCTGCATATTCCTTTGGGGAATTTCCATCAGGAAACTCCATCACAATCTTTACCGGTTTCTTTGGATGAAGAGATGGTCATTTATTGCAAAGCGGGCGTGCGAAGTTTGGATGCATGCAAAGTCTTATCCGATCTAGGTTATACCCAACTAAATAACCTAAGCGGAGGAATGATGCGGTGGCGCGCTGAAAATATGCCTCTATTTTTACAGGATGAAGAGTAATGCCTAAGATTTTGGTAATCGGAGGTTCGGATGGTAGCTGCGGTGCAGGAGTTTTTGCAGATCACGAAACTCTTATATCTTTAGGTTCAAAAGCAAAGTTCATCGTAACTGCGGTAACCTCCCAAAATGATGAGGTTTTTTTAGAAACTCATGATGTACCTTCAAGCACTCTGGAATCACAGTTTGAAGCCATTTCGTTTAAAGATTTTGATGCAATTAAAATTGGAATGCTGCCTAGTGTTGAGGCTGTTCAAATCGTAAGTAGATATTTGAGCGATGTTTCGCAAAAAATTGTTATGGATCCAGTCTTACGAAGCTCTTCTGGAGGGAGTTTGTCTACCCATGAAACGATTTCAGCAATGGAAGAACTGCTTTTCCCAAAAGTAGATCTGTTAACTCCCAATCTATTGGAGGCTTTTGCGTTGCTGAATTTGGACGGAGATCAGGAAATACAAATCGAAACGATTGCTTCCCGTTGCCTTGAGTTTGGTTCCGAGGCAGTTCTTTTGAAGGGGGGACATTTGAAAGGAGCGATTTGCAAAGATATTTTGGTGGAGAAAGTAAAAGCACCTATTATTTTTAAGAGAAATAAAATTGTAGGCGGTACTTCGGTTCGGGGCACTGGATGCCGACTCGCGAGTGCGATTGCCCATTTTCTTGCCGAGGGTAGAGAACTGGAAGAAGCGGTAAACGCAGGTATTGAAATTTTGCAGAGGTATATTCGGACAACCTTGAATAATTAAGAGGCTTTTCCTTTGGTGAGAGCCAACCTGATCAACTCCTCAGTACTTGCATTTTCTTCCATGCTCTCGGAGGCACGACGTATGGCTAAGTCCGCATCAGTTGCTTTATAACCGAGTGTGAGGAGAGCAGATACTGCGTCTTGGAAATTTGTAAGGTTTTGACTGGTATCTGCGTGTTGGCTTGTATCTAAGCTAGAAGGGCTTATCTTAGCTTCCTGAGAAAGTTCTTTGGGCAAGACTTTGTCTTTCAACTCTACGACAATACGCTCAGCCGTCTTTTTTCCTAATCCCTGTGCTTTTGAGAGCATGGCTACATCGCCACTTGCTATGGAAACTTTGAGAGTCTGTAAAGAAAGAGAACCCAATAAGTTGAGTGCTATTTTTGGGCCGATTCCGGAAACTTTATCAACAATCATGCGGAAGAAATCCCTTGATTCACGATCGATAAAGCCGTAGAGGGTTTGGGAATCTTCGCGATAAGTTGCGTGCGTGAATAATTTCACCGCATCACCCAGAGAGGGAAGCCTCTCTACCGTCGTTAAGGGCACATGAACTTCGTAGCCAATCCCGTTGACTTCCAAAATAGCAAGTGTGAGTTGACATTCAATTAACTGTCCTTTGATAAATGCAATCATGTTTTATCTATCCCTGTAGTCCCAAAACATCCTGCATCGAGTACAGTCCAGCTGGTTGTTGAATAACCCAGTTTGCTGCCTTGAGTGCACCAGCGGCAAAAATCACACGGTCGGTTGCTCGGTGGGTAAGCTCGATTCTTTCTCCAATCCCGGCAAACATAACGGTATGCTCCCCAACGATATCACCTCCCCGGACCGCATGAGACCCAATTTCTTCGTTTTTTCTTTCTCCAGGGATACCGCTCCTTCCATGAGTGATATCTGAATCAGCCGCATTTCTGGAATCTTTGATTATTTCAAGCAAACGATCTGCAGTACCACTCGGCGCATCTTTCTTGAGTCGGTGATGCATTTCCAAAACTTCAGGATCGAAATCACTACTTGCATCGAGAACGCGTGCAGCCTGTTGGGTCAGAAAAAATAGAAGATTAACACCCGTGGAGAAGTTTCCTGCCCAAACGACTGGAACCGGGGCAAGAGTATCGATGATTTTTTGTTTAAGACCTTTGTCATGTCCGGTCGTTCCGATCACAATGGGTTTTCCTGAATTGGCTGCAATTTCAGCCATCGGTAGGGTGGCATCTGCAAGGGAGAAATCGATGATGACATCACAATCATTGATTTTTTCGGCTGCATCGTCTCCCTGATCGACGGGAGCAGTTATTTCGCAATTATGATCGACTGCAATTCTTGAAATGGCTTGCCCCATTCTTCCCTTCGACCCGCAAAGTAATATTTTATTCTTCATAAATAAGGTCTACAAATCTGAAGCGATTTTTTCCAACAGTTGCTTGTTTGAATCAGATACAGGGGAAAGTGGAAGACGAACTTCCGCGGAACTAATTACATTTTTCAAATATAATAAAGTCTTAATGGGCACAGGGTTTGGCTCGCAAAAGATGTCGGTGAAAAAATTATAATTTTCGAGATGAACTTTTTGAGCATCGATAAATTTCCCCTCTAAGGCAAGGGAGACAAGAGAAACCACTTTTTGAGGAATAAGGTTGGAGGCAACGCTAACAACTCCTTTAGCTCCACAAACCATGAATGGTAAGGTCAGCCCATCGTCTCCCGATAGAACGGTGAAGTCCGAATCTAATGCGACAACCGTTTCCGAAACCTTGCTGGATCGCCCTCCGGCTTCTTTAAGAGCACAAATATGGGGGTGGTTTTCTCGTAAGCGTTTTACAGTATCCGTAGAAATTTCAATACCACAGCGAGAGGGAATGGAATAGAGAACTATCGGTTTTTCGGTTCTTTTGGCGATCGCTGAGAAGTGGGCAAACAATCCTTCCTGAGAGGGTTTGTTGTAATATGGGGCTACAATCAGAAAAGCATCTGCTCCTGCTTGATCTGCATTTTCTGTGAGAAAAAGCGCTTCCTGAGTAGAGTTGGCTCCCGTTCCGGCAATCACCGGTACTTTTCCGTTTGCCATGCCAATGGTCTGACGAATCACTTCTAGGTGCTCGTCTTTGCAAAGGGTAGGGGACTCTCCAGTAGTTCCGCATGGTACCAATCCCGAAACATTTCCATCAATTTGTTTCAAAATAAGGTTTTCTAGATCTCCATAGGAGACCTTTCCATCTTTCATGGGTGTAATAAGAGCTGTGTGAACTCCGTGAAGTAGTTTCTTGTCCATTATCAATAAATATGTGAGAAAAGATTTCCCGCTTTAATTTTCCATTCCCTTTCTCGAAAGGAAAATATGAGTGGTCAACTATTTAATGGTGGAAACGAACAAGATCAGAAATTTTTGTATCATTGCGCATGTCGATCACGGCAAGACTACACTGTCCGATCGACTCCTTGAGCGTACCCGTACGGTAATGGAGCGCGAAATGAAGGAACAGCTGCTGGATTCGATGGATTTGGAGCGGGAAAGAGGGATTACGATCAAATGTCACCCGGTTTCCATAAATTATCGGGCAGCAGATGGGCAGGATTATTTATTTAATCTGATTGATACTCCCGGGCATGTCGATTTTTCCTACGAAGTTTCGAGAAGTTTGGCTGCATGTGAAGGTGCCCTTCTCCTAATTGATGCTTCTCAGGGGGTGGAGGCTCAAACTCTTGCCAACGCCCAGCTTGCTGAAACACAAGGGCTTGAAATTATTCCGGTAATCAACAAGGTTGATCTTCCGTCAGCCGATGTGGAACGCGTGTCGCGGCAAATTGAAGATACACTCGCGATCCCTGCTGAGGATGCGATTCTCGCAAGTGGTAAGTCAGGAATTGGTGTGGATGAAATACTCGAAGCCGTAGTCAAAAGATTACCTCCACCGCGTTGGGCTGATCACCCTAAAAGTCGCGCGTTGGTATTTGATAACCAATTTGACTCGTTCAAGGGTGTCATCTGCTATGTTCGGGTTTTTTCTGGTACTCTACCTTTGAACAAAAGTTTAACCTTAATGAGCGAAGAAAGAAAGACACAGATCAAGGAGATCGGCAAGTTTTGTCCCGCTCCTGTTCCCATGGAATCATTGCAGGAAGGGGAGGTTGGCTATGTGGTTACAGGAATTCGGGATGTGGCGGAAATAAAAATTGGGGACACCTTAACCCTCAGTGACGAGCCAGCCACCGAAATGCTTCCTGGATACAAGGAAGTACGCCCTATGGTATTTAGCGGATTATATCCATTAGACACCTCAGATTATGAGAAATTGAAGAAGAGTGTGGGAAAACTCCGTTTGAATGACGCCGCCTTTACTTTCCAATCTGAAACTTCGGTTGCCTTGGGTTTTGGTTTTCGCTGTGGTTTTCTTGGACTATTGCATATGGAAATTATTCAGGAAAGACTCAGGCGTTAGTATGATCTTGATCTAATCTCCACCTACCCAAGCGTAATTTATCGTGTTTTTATGACTTCCGGGGAAATGATCGAAATCGATAACCCATTGGAGCTACCAGATGTTACTTTGATTGACCGAATTCAGGAACCTACGATCATAGCTAGGATTCATGCACCGAATAGTTCGATTGGGGATCTACTTGCCCTTGTTACGGAGAAAAGAGGCAGTTGTAACGATACTGAGACTATTGACGAGACTCGGGTGATGATGACCTGTGCTTTGCCATTAAATGAAATTCTAGTCGATTTTAATGATCGTTTGAAAAGCATAACCCATGGATATGGATCAATGGATTATGATATGTCCGATTATGTAGAATCTTCTTTGGTTAGGATGGAAATTTTAGTGAATAATGAACCTGTAGATGCATTTTCGACCATAGTCCATCGAGACAAAGCTGAAGCAAAGGGTAGGGCACTTTGTGCAAAGCTAAAAGAGATTTTACCCCGGCAACTTTTTAAAATTGCTCTCCAGGCGTCAGTTGGAGGAAAGGTTATTGCCAGAGAAACGATTAGTGCTCTAAGGAAAGATGTTACTGCCAAATGTTATGGTGGAGACATTTCCAGAAAAAGAAAACTCCTTGAAAAGCAAAAAGAAGGAAAAAAGAGAATGAAACAAATTGGTAGTGTGAACATCCCACAGGAAGCCTTTGTACAGATTCTTAAAAGTACCACCTAGAAGATTTTACTCATGAGTGAAACAACCAACAACGAATCTAATCCTAAAAAAGAATTTGTTAAAGCTACCCGGTCCCAAAAAAAAGGTTCCAAGGAAATTTTGCGTTTAGGTCAAAAGGTCTACGACTACAGAAAAGATCTTTTAGGTGAAGAAGATTCTAAAAACTTAGAATCTGCCAATGATGGTCTCAAAAAAGCTCTTTCAGAAAAGCCTCTTTCAGGACCCCAACTGGAAGAAAAAGCCAAAGAGGTCGATGCCCAACTCCAGAAATCAGGAGATTTGTACTACCATAAAAAATCCTGGGTGGAGAATGTTGAGATGTTGCTGGTTGCAGCGATTGTGGTCATTGGAATTAGAAGTTTTTTTGTTCAGCCTTTCATTATTCCAACCAATTCCATGTACCCGTCGTTTTCAGGGATGCAACCTCATGTTTATGAGGACAAAGAAAACACACCAGGCTTTGTTGGGAGATGTATAGATAAACTACTTTTGGGAGCTTCTCACTTTAGCCTGGAGGCCGAGTCTTCAGGGAATTTGTACCTTAAACTTCAAGGTCAAATGAGTTTTCGTTTCGACGATGCCAAATTTCCGGAAGGTCGTTTTTTTATTTTTCCTGCCACTGTACGTGAGTATTTGTTTGAAGTTGGAGGAAAAGATCATGTGCTTCGAGTCCCGGCTGAATTTGATTTGGATGAACTGATCGCAAAAAGATTTGCCGGCGTTGAGAATCTTCAGGATCTACCTTTGATTGTCACTCAGGATCAAGGTTTCCCAAGCAATCGCTTGAAATTAAGTGACAAGCATTTCAATAAAGGGGATCTTTTATTGGGATTTGATATTCTCTTAGGAGATGCATTATTTGTGGATCGTTTCAGTTATAATTTTGTTCATCCGAAATCAGGTGACCCTGCAGTTTTTCGGACTGGCTCGATTGATGAATTTAATCGAAAAATTGGAGCTGACGTTGTCAGTCAAATCGGGGAAGACAAATACTACATTAAGAGGTTGGTTGGTGAACCTGGGGATGTTTTGCAAATGAAAGTGCCCGAAAGTATTTTCACCAATGGTACCGATGTTCGTAAAGGCGTGCCGGGAGTTGTTCACAGAAACGGCGTTCCATTAAATGGAAAAACTGCCTTTGATCGGAATCGTAAACGCGTGGAAGATTTAGCGTCTGATCCTAAGGCAGTTCCAGATGATGCATATCCCGGGTATCGGGCGGAAGGAATCTTAACAAATCAGGCTACGATCAAAGTGCCCAAGGCAAATGAAAATCCAACCGGTAAGAAAGCTTTTTTTGCTATGGGAGATAATTCTACGGATAGCCTCGATGGCCGGGCTTGGGGATTTGTGCCAGAGAATGAAATTATTGGCCGGGCCTTTTTGGTCTACTATCCATTTACCAAAAGATGGGGTTTTGCTGATTAAATAATTTCAGTTTAAATTTCGCACAATATGCATTATGTCTAATTCGCATATCTCGCAATCCCTTCCGGCTTGGTTGTATGGTCGTGCAGCCGGTGTACTTCTTCATCCCTCTTCTTTACCAGGATCTCAAGGAATTGGTGGATTGGGCGCAGAAGCGAGAAGTTTTGTCGATTTTCTTGAAACCGCAGGCTTTTCCTACTGGCAAACCTGTCCCCTTGGCCCAACTGGTTTTGGAGATTCCCCTTACCAAGTATTCTGTTCAAATGCAGGTAACCCTTATTTTATAGATTGGAAACCTGTTCAAGAAATTGGACTATTGACTGAAACTGACTTACTTCCACTCCAGGAACTGCCAGCTGACCCAATCGATTATGGAGAGCTTTATGAGCTGTTTTTCCCTTTAGCTCGTATCGCTTTTTCAAACTTCCAGTGTGATCGAAATGGTTTGGAACTGAAATATGGCAGTTTCGAGTCTTTTAAGAAGAAATATTCGTGGATCCAACCTTTTGCATGTTTTCAGGCCTTAAAATCAGCTCATAATAATAATCCCTGGTGGTCCTGGGAAGATGAGTCTCGAAGCCCGATTGATCTTCTTGCGATTGAATCAAATCATGCTGATGACTGTAATTTTCATATATTTTTACAGTATCTTTTTTTCGCACAATGGACTGAGCTCAAGACTTATGCCAATGAAAAAGGTATCTCAATTCTAGGCGATTTGCCGATTTATGCTGCACCCGATTCTTCCGATGTCTGGGCAAATCAATCTTTGTTCCAGTTGAATTCGGAGAGTTTCCCGTTTCAAAATGTAGCCGGTGTTCCTCCTGATTACTTTAATCAATATGGTCAATCATGGGGTAATCCGCTTTACCGGTGGGAAGCTCATGAAGAGGATGACTTTTCTTGGTGGATTCAACGTTTGGAGGCACAAGTAGAAATCTTTGATATCGTAAGGATTGATCATTTTAGGGCATTTCATGATTATTGGAGTATTCCCTCCTCAAGTGGTGATGCCAAGGAAGGTCACTGGGAAAATGGTCCGGGAATTAAATTCTGGTCTCGAATTAATGAAGTTTTTCCCCAACGACCTTTTCTTGCGGAAGATTTGGGGTTAATAACCGAGGAAGTACGATTTTTGAGGGACCAAGCGGGGTTGCCGGGAATGGCTGTTTTACAGTTTGCATTTGATGGAGACTCAACGAATTTATATTTGCCTCACAATTTGGCCCAAAACTTAGTTTTGTATCTTGGGACACATGACAATGATACAACATGCGGTTGGTATGATAAAGCAGAAGAAGAAATTCGTGGGAATTTTCGATCCTACCTTAATGTATCCGGAGACTACCCTTCCTGGGACCTTTTAAGGTTTTCTTACCGTACCGTTTCCCCTCTCGTTATTGTTCCTGTGCAGGACCTGCTTGGTCTTGGTTCTGAGGCGAGGTTTAATAGCCCTGGTATATCAAGTGGGAATTGGCAGTGGAGAATGAGTCATACTCAATTGAATAGTCTATTTGAAAGCTCGAGTTATCTTAGGGAACAAGCTAAAATTACCGGAAGACTCAAAGTTAATGACAAATAAGAAGATCAAGGTTCCGACAGGAGAAACTCTGGGCTATAAAAGTTTTTTTCCTTACTTTAGTCTGTTAAAACCTTATTGGGTTCCTTTTGTTGGTGCATTGTTTTGTGGCCTTATCTACGGAGTTTCTAGCGGATTTGGTCTTCCCTTTATGGTCGATCAGGTATTCCCCAGAATTTTCCCGGACCAGGGCGCAGGCTCCCCTACTCTTTCGAATTTTGAATTATTTTATCTTATCGCTTGGTTTCCCACTGTTTTTGTAATTCGTGGAACGAGTGGCTACTTTAATAGCTATTTGATTAATTATTGCGGTTTGCGAGTGCTCGAAAAAATTCGTTTACAAGTTTTTTCTAAAGTTCAAAGACTGCCAGTTTCTTTTTTTCAAAAAAATCAGGAAGGTGACTTGCTCAGTCGTATAACTTCGGATACCTCCCAACTTCAGTCTGCCCTGCTTGGCGTGAGCAATGATCTTGTCAGGCAACCCGTTACATTTGTTGGTGCCCTTGTTGCTCTCGTGATTATGGCAATCCAGCGCGAAGGGATGAGTTTTATTTTGCTTTGTCTAGTGGTTATTCCAATCTGTGTTTTCCCTATACGCCGAGTCGGGGAACTGCTTATGAGAAGAGCTTTAGGCATGCAGAAAAAAGTCGGTAGCATGACTGCTGTATTAAGTGAAAACTTATCTGCTTATCGTGAAGTCAGGGCATTTAATTTAGAATCGAGGGAAGAGGAACGGTTGAGGCAATCATCCGAAGACTTCCTGCAGGCAAGAATGAAGGTAGTAAAATATGCTCACATATTAACTCCACTCATCGAGATTCTTACTGCTGTGGGGATTTCGTTTGCAATATTTCAGGCTGCAAAATCCTCGATCAGGTTGGATGCTGTAGTTCCGGTTATTACTGCCCTTTACATTGCTTATGATCCGATAAAGAAACTTGGAGGAATAAATAATAAAATTAAAGAAGCCTTGGCTTCTCTCCAAAGACTAAATGAAATTCTTGATGCCAAGGAAACTGTTAAACAGGAAGCCTCCCTTTCGTCATTTCCTATAATTCAAAAGGGAATCGAATTTAAATCTGTATCCTTTACATACGAATCATTTCATGAGGATAAAAAAGCGAATCCCGCCTTACACGAGTTGAATCTTTCAATCAAAGCCGGTGAATCCATAGCCTTGGTTGGTCCCAGTGGTGCGGGAAAGTCGACTCTGATCAACATGCTCTGTCGCTTTCAGGACCCGACCAGTGGAAACATTCTAATTGATGGTACAGATATAAAGGAGTTTTCATTAAAAGATTTAAGAGAGTCAATTTCCTTGGTTCCCCAAAAACCTTTTCTTTTTGATGTTTCGGTTGAAGAAAACATAGCAATTGGAAAATCTAAATATACTAAAGATTCAATTGAAGAAGCCGCAAAAGCATCGAATGCTCTAGAATTTATTGATGAATTACCAATGAAATTACAGGCAAGATTGGGGGAAAAAGCCACCCGAGTTTCCGGAGGACAATTACAAAGATTGGCCTTAGCTAGGGCTTTTTATCGTAATTCACCCATTTTGATCCTGGACGAAGCCACTTCAGCTCTAGACTCAGAGAATGAAGAGAAAATTCAGGATGCAATGAAGGTTCTCATTCAGGGAAAAACTACGATAATGATTGCTCACCGTTTTAGCTCTGTTCGATTAGCGGACCGTATACTGGTTATGGATGGAGGCAAGGTTGTTGCTGATGGCAAACACGACGATATTTACGACTCCAGTTCTATTTATCGTAAATTATATGATCAGCAGATTAGTCCCTAAAAAGAATTAAAGAACATTTTGCTTTAAAATTTTGTAAATCTGCAAGCCATCACTGGGTACTCCCTTTGAATCTTCATTCTCGGGATTATGTAAATAAGCCGGAAAGGTATTTCTTATGAAACAAAGAAGGTGAGTGCAGACCCAGCCAACAATTACTGCATCGATGGCAGGGTGGAGTTTAGTTTGATAAATTAGTAAAACTCCAAGTGATGATGCCAAGGCGGAAAAAATAGGTCCGGCAAGCAAGATAGAAAGAAGTTTAATCTTTGTGAGATTAAGATCTGAAAAAGCGGTGTGTCCTGAAATCATCATTTTACGTGCAAGTAGTAGTTCTATCCTTTTAAACTTATAATTGAATGCGGGCTGCCCTGCCCCGACCTTAATTTGAACAGGGTGCTCTGTCAGGATTGATGCAATGATTGCATGACCTAGTTCGTGAATAATTGTAGTAACTGGTCGAAAAATATAGATAAAGAGCCACGCAATTAATATCCAAGGTAATCCTTCCATGGAAAAAAAACTGGATACATCTGCCGCTAGAAAAATCATTAATATTTATTGATCTTGCTCGAAAAAAATGTCTGTGCAAGGTTAGATATTTAATGCGTTTTCAATGTTCGGATCCTTTTTACAAAAGCTATTTGGTACTTCTTTGGAAGTTTCTGTTCCTCATACCAAAGGGTTACCTATGACCGATGAAAATAAATTTGGGGAGGAGGCAGAATCTTTGCAATGGATTGGTGTGGATTTGGACGGCACATTGGCCGAGGCCGAACCTTGGAAGGGATTTGATCATATAGGTAAGCCTGTGCCAATGATGATGAAACGCCTGAAAATTTGGTTAGAATTAGGTTACAGGGTAAAGATTGTAACTGCTCGTGCCCAAAACCCAGAACTTGCCATCCCTCCGATTCGTGAATGGTTAAAAAAACATGACCTTCCTGAATTAGAAATTACAAATGCAAAGGATATGGATATGATTGAATTATGGGACGATCGATGTGTTCAGGTAATTCCTAATACCGGCAGACCTATCGGACCAAACCCTGAACCATACCGTAGAACTTAGCTTTTTACTTTTTTTAAGATGAACTGGTGGGGTAAGTTGATCGGGACAGGAGTCGGAATGCTTGGAGGTCCAATTGGTGCATTGGCAGGAGCTGCTATTGGTCACTTGTATGATGACGATGATCCGACTCCTCAAAATGAGAAAAAAGCAAGGGTCCTTTACCTTGCATACTTCTTTTCTTGTGCGGCAAAGATTGCCAAAGCAGATGGAGGAGTATCTGCAACCGAGATTGAAACGACCGAGAATTTAATGTTACGTTTTCGATTAGATGCGAAAACCAAGGAGTTTTGCAAAAATGTTTTCCGTAAGGCCAAGGCAAGCAAAAGGTCGATTGATGAGGACTTTCAGGAAGTCGGGAAACTTATTGGTTTTGACCAAAATATTGCAGCTTCTTTTATCGGTGGTCTTTTTGAAATCGCTAGGTCTAATGGACCTAATATTAATGAATTACAAATTCGTTATTTAATTCGCGCAGAAGAAAGGTTCAAGGTAGAGGGAGGACTAGTTCGGACATGGCTTAAGCATGGGTATACTCCTCAACAGGAAAACCCTGATACTCAAATTTCATTGGAGCAAGCCTACGAGGTGTTGAATGTTTCGGCGAACTCTTCCAGTGCGGCAGTAAAAAAAGCATATTACGCGAAAGCAGCAGGTTTTCACCCAGATAAACTAAAGAGTAAGGATTTGCCCGAGGAGTTTATTGAATTTGCAAATTCAGAGCTAGCGAAGATTAATTTAGCATACGAAAAGATTAGTAGTGCGAAATTTACTAGTCTTTAACAATCAGACCATCTTGCATACGAATCAGATTGTCAGTTTTCAGAGCTAAATCTGTATTATGTGTAACGATAAGTACACCCAGGTTATCTCTTTCTGCAAGCTCCTGCAGTAAATCAAAAACTTTGTGTGAATTTTCACTATCCAAATTTCCTGTTGGCTCATCAGCTAAAATTAAAGAGGGCGAATTAACCATCGCCCTTGCAATGGCGACTCTTTGCTGTTCTCCCCCTGAAAGCTTATTAGCGGAACGCGTTGCCTTAGATTCCATCCCAAGTTGTTGTAACACTAGCATAGACTTTTCCTTTGAGTCCTCTGCATTAAGCCCTGATTTCCGTAATGGAAGTGAAACATTTTCGATTGCGGTCAGTTCCTTAATTAGAAAATGAAATTGAAAAATAAACCCAATAGATTGATTGCGTAATTGAGTCTTAGTTTCGTCAGACGATTGAGTTACATCTGAACCTTGGAGTAGTATCTTTCCACTTTCAGGGCGATCGAGTAATCCTAAGAGGTAAAGTAATGTACTCTTACCACAACCGGAGGGTCCAACCACAGAAGTTGTCTCTCCAGCTTCAACCTGTAGCGATACACCTTTGATCACTCTATTCTTACGAACACCCTCAACAAAGGAATGGTGCAATTCCAGGGCTTTCAGTAATATTTCTTGAGAATTAGACACTATAATGTTTCTCGAATGATCTTAGCGGGCTCAATCTTAGCAGCTCTTCTTGCTGGAATCCAACTCGCGATGGATACAAAGATCACCGCAATCAGTACTGCCCATAAATAATGAGATGGATCCCAGTTCACGACGAAACTGTCAGTAGAGAAAATACCTCGAATTCTGAGAGGGATACTTGAAATTACATAAGTTGAAAAAATGCCCACAAGAGTTCCAAGTATGATGCCAATGAAAAGTACAATTCCTCCCTGCCATAGGAACACCGCAGATACATCCGAAGGTTTAAAACCGATGGATCGTAAAATTGCAATATCCCTTGTTTTTTCAATAACCATGATTGCAAAGACATTAAAAATTCCTAATCCCGAAAGTAAAAGTATGCTAGATACAGTAATGGCTGAAGAAATTCGAAGAGCTTTGAACACATCGAGCCATACTTGCTCTCGCTCCTGCCAACTTACAACTCGATGAGATGTTGTTTCCTGAATTTGAGCAGAAATTTCAGGAGCTTTTACAGGGTCGAACATAGATAGCTGAAAGATTGAACCTGAGAATCTTTTTCCAAGAAATGATTTGGCTGTGGATAGATGTATGTAGGCACGGTTCTTATCAATTTGGCTGACTCCTGTTTCGAAGATTCCGGCAATACGGAGCCGAATATTCCCTGTGCCTCCTTTGAGCGTGACTCTTTCCCCTGTTTGCAGCATTAATCGTTGGGCTATTCGGTTTCCTAAAAGTATAGACATAGGTTCTAACTCAAATGTTTTTAGTTGTCCTTGAATAATTTGATTTTCAATATCTGAAACCAGCACATGTTCCGATGGAATAATTCCATGGATTTCCACATTTTGTGATCTTGATGTACCTGCAATGACTGCATTCCCTTCAAGAATTTCAGAAATACCAGAAATTTCAGAAAATTGTTTTAGGGCGCTTCTTAAAAGTCTTGGATTTGAAATACCCTCTGTGTGTCTGGCACCTTCTCTAGAATTAAATAGAAACTTTGTCCTACCATCCTGAGAAGACATTCGAACTGTTCCATGCATGTCTTGGAAGCGGTCAGATATGCGTATAGCCCCATTTGTACCAAGGATTGTTCTGATGAAAAAAGCTTCAAATCCAGATGTTTGTGCCTGAGTGATCACAAAAAAGGCTATACCGAGAACAATACCAAATAGACTCATCGTCATTGCTCTTTTTCGACCTAGCACATATTTCCATGCTAATTCCAGGTTTAGAAACTTCACCTTATCGCAAGAATTATTCTACAAGAATATAAGTAACCTGTTCCCCATCATAGAAGAGATGAGGGGTTTCAGATATTACAAGTTCATTAGCCTTTAATCCTTTCTTAATTTCAACATATTCTAAATTTTTGGCTCCTGTCTCAACCTGTACTTGCAGAGCTTTCCCGCCACGCACGGTAAAAACAGAAGTTCCCAATAATGCCTTTCTTGGGATGATCAAGGTATCTTGAATCTCTTGTTTTATAATTTCAGCCCTGCCAGAGGAACCTACGGGCAAAATTTTGTTTGAATTTAATTTCACAAATAGCTTTCGGTGGCCATTCGCTGAATTCACATTTGCTGTTAGTGTGCTGACTACACCTTCTAAAATTTCATTTCCGAAAGAAAACAAGGTAACACCTACTTTTTGTCCTTCCTTTAAACCGGCAAAGTCTTCTTCGTTTAAAGTTACTTCGATAATTCTTTCATTTGATTGAACTTCTCCCATGGTTTGTCCACCAAATATTGTGTCACCTTTTTTTACTGAAGAAGAGATCAGTGTTCCTTTTATTGGACTTATAAGTCTTCGCTTTTTTAGCTCCTCCTGTGTCCTGTCTATCTCAAGTGTAAATGTTTGGCTTTTCTCTTCATCATTTATTGTTTCCAATTCATGCTGTCTTCTTAAACGCTCAACCAGGTTTTGCTTGGATTCTAATTCAAACTCTGACACATCCTGACCGTTTTCTTCAAAAAGAGTCTGGAGTGCATTAAGATTTTTTTCCTCCAATTTAAGTTGTAATTCAATCGATGAACCTATTTTTAATCTTTTTTGATGTGATGCTTGAGAGAGTATTGTTCTTTCCAAACTTCGATCAAGGTCGGTTGTGTCCATCAGGTAAAGTGTTTGATTCTCATCTACTTGAATAGGTTTACCAAATGGAATTAAAGCTGCATATTTGACCTTTGATTGGGTCTCTGCTTTCAGCTGAAAACTTAGCGTGGGTAGTACATTCAAGTTGCCGCTAACAGAGTCGCGAATACTTCCAATTTTTACTGTATTTACGAAAGCATCCCTTTGTAATTTCTCTTGCGCTAATTGAATAACCATCACAACTAAGACAATTCCCGCCAACATTAGGGTTATTTTTCCAGACTTTTTTACTTTGTTCGATTTACTCATGGATTTGCTGGATTGCGTCAAGATATAGATCTTTATTTTTAAGGTACTGGCAGACTGATTCCAAGTGTTTGATTTTAGCATTATCCAATGCAATTTTAGATTCCAAATGCTTGTTTTCACTTATGCGTTTTGCGTCGAATTCAAGCCTGCTTGTTTCAAAACGGCTGTTGGCTACTTCTAAGAGTTTATTACTTATTTGTATACGGTTTGTTGCGGAAGAAAGATTCTGTCGAAGGTTTTCAATATAAAGACGAAAACTTTTCAATTCTCTTTCAAGTGCATATTCAAGACTTCGCTTACGTGCAAGGGCAGCAGTTTTTTGCCCCTTGCTTTTTGATGAGTCCCAAATTGCCCAGTTAGCTTCAAGACCAACAATGAAATTATTTCGTAATAAACTGTCATCGCTGTTAGCAAGTGCAACTTGGTCCTGATAAAATCCGCTCACTAAGTTTAATTTTGGCTTTAATTGACTGTTTGCGATGGTGAACTGATTTTTTTCTATTTCTATTTCTATTTCTATTCTTTTTATCGTTCTAGATGATATCCCGGCAATTAAGGCTGGTTTTTTTTCGTCCATCATCTTTGAAGAAAGTAAATTGTGAATTGAACTATTTTTTTCTTCAAAAGTAAGATTACCTTCCCAACCTGTGATCGACTTGAATTGACTAATGGAATTATCGAGAGATTGTCTTAGGTCAGCTAAGAGTAATTCGTTTTGAAGAAGAGAGGCATTTGATTCACTTACATCTAAAGCAGAGCTTAACCCGAGCTTCTTCTGCTTTATTTCGCGCTTTAGCGATTCTTGTTGAATAAGAAGTGATTCCTTTTTGATTTCAGCTTTTTTTTGAAGAAGCATTGAATCCAAGTAAGTGTGGCGAGATTGTGAAATAACATTAGAAATCGATTCGTTATATGTTAATTTTGAAATATTAGTATTTTTGATGGCAATCTTAGTTTGTGCGTCTAATGCTCCCCAGTGAAATAAGGGTTTTCTTGCATAGATAGACCCGAAAGAACGATAACGGTGGTAAAAGGATTGATCAGGTCTATCTTCGTGAATAGATTGCGTGGATAAGTTGATTGAAAGAGACATACCCTTCGCTGATTTCGCCATCATTTGCCGTCCAAGTCGCTCTTGAATCAAATAATTCTTTTCTAGAAGAATTAGAGAATGCTCCTCCACATTATTTAAAATTTCATCGAGTTCAGGGAAATGATCTTCTACATTTCCCCATGTATCTGCTACCAAAAGAAAGGACAGAATTTGGAGTAGACTACCAAATGCACTATGAGTTTTAGGCCACACAATGTGACAGATTAAAACTTAAATAGGAATAAGCCTCAATCAGAAAGGATAATGCCTACTTAGCAAATGATTCTGGGTACATGGAAATTATTTGATCTCCTGTCCATTGATCTTGTTTCTCAGCAGAATCAGCACGAATGGAGGCAACTTCATCTTCAAAAATCTCTTCAGCATTATTACCCCAAGCTTGACGGACATAGGATATAACATTAGCAATTTCGCTATCATTTATAGCTACTGCAGCCATATTGATTGCAGCTGTTGTTCCATAAGTCTCTCCTTTGACGACAATTTCACCTTTAAGACCCTTGAGAATAATATTTGTAATAATCCCCGGGTCAGAAGTAACCCATTCCGAACCGGCAAGTGGAGGATATTGACCCGCTATTCCAAGCCCATTGGTCTGATGGCAAGAAGCACATCTTGCAGCAAAGATCTTTTCACCCGAACTAAATTTTCTTTCTATTCTTAAAGCTTCTTTTTCATCCGGTGTTAGTTCTTCTATTTCATCAGGTGGATGAAGTGCGAAATCGTTGGTGGTGTGAGCCAATTGGATAGAACAGACAAAAATGAGACACCCAAAAACGAAAACAAAGATAAGTGGTGCTTGTAAGAACCCTTTAGTGGGTTCGTGTTTGATTTCATTTAAGCGAACATGTTCATCAACTAACTTGTCATCATTCATTCCCGACGACCGGATTTCTTCGCTGCTCATTTTTTCAATGCTCATAGATATAAATTAGTCAGAAGAATTTTCTTTTTGTAATTCAGCTTCAGTCCACATTGAGGTTAGTTCACGATCTTTATGTGAATCACGAACCGATTTTACCTCTTCTGGAGAAATTGCTGAGACCGCATTTCCCCATTCGTTGCGTATATATGTGAGCACATCTGCAATTTGTTGATCATTTAAAGGGGATCCTAAAGTTTGTCCAAAACCTTGCATTATACCAACATACTTTTTTCCATTAACAACCACTTCACCCATAAGTCCATGGATAGAAATTTTAATTAAACGCTCTTTATCACCAAGGACCCAATCAGAGCCATCGAGCGGTGGAAAAGCTCCAGCTTGACCGAGACCATTTGGTAAGTGACAAGCAACGCACATCCCACCACCAGGAGTTACCTTTGAGTAAATTTCTTTACCCGATGCGATTTGATCAGAAAGCCAAGTAGGCACTCCAACTTGAGCTTTTTGGGTAGTGGATTCTTCTGCTAATATAACATCCTCAGCATCTTCATCCTGAGTCTCAATAAATGACATTTCAGGAAGTTCATAATCCTGTTTGAGAGATTCCAAGTACGATACAATTCGATTTGCCCTTAAAGATGGTTTAATAAAAAGAGTAGAAACATTATCATCAGCTTTATTATCAGCATTTATTGCCCCTGTGGATTTTTCGTTGCTTATATCGTAAAGAAATGGACTTGGTTGGCAGATTGAACCCTCTACTAAAATTTGTGGATTAAACAAATGCTTATGCAACCATTCGCGGGTGTAGCCACGAAGTCCAATATTTGCTAAGTCCGGACCAACCCGATTATGCCCGAGTAAAACCTCTTTCTGTAATATATAGTCACGAGGAACTGAAGGTCTTTTCCCCCACCCTCTTTCAACATCAAAGCCCGCATCAATTGTACGAACTTGTTGTGTGTGGCATGTTACACAACCAAGAGAAAGGTATTCTTTGGCACCTAGTTGAGCAACACCAGACATAGATTGAGGAAATAGGTCTGCACCTTCGGGAATAGATTTATTCTCTTCCAGGTATTCCGACATAGGTTCTAAATCTCCGTATTGGTTTTTAGCACCAACAAAAAAGGCTAGCCAGGCAAATGCCAAGGTTAGAAATATATAAATTGCAAACTTGAAAATATTGTTCATCAAGCAGTTTTTTGTTCTACATTTTTCTCACAACATGAGAAAGGGTTTGGTACAATAACTTTCCACAGATTAAGTACGAAGACGAGTTGCGAGAACCCAAGAATCAGAAAAGCGAATTCAGTGATTAAAAAGTAGGGTTTAACTGAGTCTATTACAGTGA
>PATX01000030.1 GCA_002713685.1 Opitutia bacterium
AATAAACAGTTGGTATCGATCGCAGCCTACCCCAAATCGATTACTCTTAAAACCCAGGAAGATTTCAATTCCGTCGTATTGGTGGCTACCTATTCAGACGATGTCACCCGGGATGTCACATTTGAATCTTCGATGTGGCTTGAAAATTCCGCAATCGCCGACTTCCGCGATAAGATCCTTTACCCTAAGCAGCAGGGAGAAACGAAATTGCTGGCTGAATTTGATGGTAAAAGAATTGAGATTCCCGTGGTTGTGACAGAGCCAACCATTCCTCGCCCGGTAAGTTTCAAACTTGATGTTATGCCTGTATTTATGAAGGCGGGCTGTAACACCGGCTCATGTCATGGATCAGCCCGTGGACAAGACCGCTTTATGCTTTCTCTTTTCGGATATGACCCTGAAGGTGATCATTACCGCATTACCCGTGAACAGGGAACCCGCCGTATTAACTTAGCCATCCCCGAGGAAAGTATGCTGGTTGAAAAAGCGATAGGCACAGTTCCTCACTCGGGAGGAAAGCTTTTTGGTAAGGAAAGCAGGCATTGGAAGACTTTGGTCGATTGGCTGAAAGACGGGGCAAATGAAGATCCAAAGGACATTGCCAAGCCAACCAATATCGAACTTTTTCCACCCTCCGCCCTCCTCGAGGGGGAAGGGGCTACCCAGCAAATGACGGTTCTTGCCCACTACTCCGATGGTACCACCCGGGATGTCACACCGCTCACCGTTTTCCAGTCGAGTAATGATGTATCCGCAGCGGTAGATGAGAAAGGTTTGGTCACAGCCGGATCACGTGGCGAAGCTTTCATGATGGCCAGGTTTAATATCTTCACAGTTGGTATCCCGATGGTGGTGATCCCGGAAGACCTCAAATACCAAAAACCCCAATTACCAGCCAATAACTATGTGGACTCTCATGTTCATAATAAATTGCACAAATTGCGGATGACTCCGTCCGAAGTATGCAGTGACGATGTTTTTGTCCGTCGCCTCTACCTCGATATCACCGGGCTTTTGCCAACCTTCGAAGAATCGGCCGCTTTTTTGGCGGACGCATCCCCCGATAAAAGATCAAAACTTATAGACAAATTACTGGAAAAGAAGGAGTTCACAGAACTTTGGGTGATGAAATTCGCAGAACTCCTTCAGATCCATACAGATGATAACCAGGGGATGAGTTACAAAGCCACTCTGCTCTACTTCAACTGGCTGAAAGACCGGATTGCTAACAATGTACCGATGGATCAGATCGTTAAGGATTTGCTGACTTCCAAAGGGGGAACCTTTACCAACCCGGCCACCAACTACTATCAAGTCGAGCGGGATAATCTAAAAATCACCGAGAATGTTGCTCAGGTCTTTATGGGCATGCGTCTGCAATGCGCCCAGTGTCATAATCATCCGTTCGATCGCTGGACGCAGGATGAATATTTTTCGTTTGCCTCCTTCTTTAGCCAGGTGGGCCGCAAACGGGCTGCCGATCCCCGAGAGAATATTATTTATAACCGAAATAGCGGGGAAATTAATCACCCGGTTCATAAAAAACCAATGACCCCAAAATTTCTCGGGGATGATACTCCTGAAATACCCAAAGGATCCGACCGTCGCGAAGTTCTCGCAGAATGGTTGGCTTCCCCGCAAAACCCATTCTTTGCCCGCAACCTCGCCAACTTAGTTTGGGCTCACTTCTTTGGGCAGGGGATTATCGAGCCAGTCGATGATGTGCGTGTATCCAACCCGCCATCGAACCCCGAACTCCTGGACGAGTTATCGGCTAAATTCACCGAGTACAATTATGATTTCAAGAAATTGGTGAGGGATGTCTGTAATTCAAGAATTTACCAGCTTTCCACCAAGACAAACGCTTCCAACGAGTCGGACACCCGTAACTTTGCCCGCTCACATTTGCGCAGACTACGGGCAGAGGTTATGCTTGATGTCATCTCTCAGACGACAGAAACCAAAAACAAATTCCAGGGACTACCCCTTGGAGCCAAAGCTATTCAAATCGCCGACGGCAGGGTAAGTAACTATTTCCTTACCACCTTTGGTCGGGCCAAAAGGGAAACCGTATGCTCCTGTGAGGTGGTAATGGAACCAAGTTTATCGCAAGCTCTTCATTTGCTTAACGGTGACACCACCAACACCCGTATACGACAAGGGAAAGTAGTCGAATCCAGTCTTAAAGCCGGTAAAAAACCGGATCAAATTATTGATGAACTTTATCTCCGTTGTTATTCCCGCAAGCCAAGCACTCCGGAAAAAGCCAACTTACTGGCATCGCTAGACTCAGAAAACCCTCGGGAAGGTCTCGAAGATGTTTTCTGGGCCCTGCTTAATTCCAAAGAATTTATGTTCAATCATTAAGTTGTTTCTTCCGCGAAACTCGACCATCCACCTTATAAGCGTTTTTCAATGAACTTTATCAGAGCTATCGTTTCCTTTTTCCTGGGATCTAGTATTGCTTGGGCATCTACGGAAAAGCCAAACTTCCAGGACGACATCATCCCCGTATTTGAACAATCCTGTAATTCATGCCATAATCCCGACCGGGCACGTGGTGGGCTCGACCTCACCAGCATAAATGCCATCCTTGCGGGTGGCAGTTCCGGTGAAGTTTCCATCCCCGGAGATCCAGACTCCAGCCTTCTTTATCTTCTCCCCGCCAGGCTGCAGGAGCCACACATGCCCCCAAGAGGAGAAAAAATCGAAAAAGCTCAGCTTTCCCTGATCAAAAATTGGATCGCCCAAGGTATGCTGCCTACCGCATCGGGAAAACCAATGAAGAAGAAAAAATCATCGGTTAATCTTGCTCTCGGGTCCGTTTCCATAGGTAAGCCCGAAGGTCCGCCCCCGATGCCCAAATATCTTGCCCTGCAACCTGCTTTGGTTACCAACCGTGCATTTGCACCTTCAGCGATGGCCGCAGCTCCCTGGTCTCCCCTGGTTGCCCTGGCAGGACAAAAACAAGTAATCCTTTACAACACTGAAAGCCTGCAAATCTCTGGTATTCTCTCCTACGAAGAAGGATTTATTGAATCGATGAATTTCAGTCGTAATGGAAAACTGGTAATTGCCTCCGGAGGTCGCGGTGGAAAGAGTGGAAATGTAGCCGGATGGGATATTGAAACTGGACGCAGGGTGCTGACTGTAGGTGAAGAACAGGACTCTATCCTCAGTGCGGATATTTCCGCTGACCAGTCTTTGGTCGCAATCGGAGGGACCAACAAGTTGATTAAGGTTTTCGATCTGGCTACCAATGAAATTCTTTACAAAATCAAAAAGCACTCCGAGTGGGTCACCCAGATTGCTTTCTCGCCCGACGGCATTCTTTTGGCAACTGCTGACCGAAACGGGGGCCTTTTCGTTTGGGAGGCAGGCACAGGCAATCCGTTCTACACCCTAGATGGGCACAAGCAGGAAATAACCAGCCTCAGCTGGCGTGCAGACGGCAATGTTCTGCTGTCCGCATCCGAAGAAGGTGCCGTCCGAACCTGGGAAATGATCAACGGAAAACAAGTTCGCACCTGGAATGCCCATAGCGGAGGTACCCTCTCAGCCCATTATGCCCAAAACGGAAATATTGTCACGGCCGGAAGGGATAAAACCGTAAAGTTTTGGGACGGAAACGGAAAAGCCCTGCGTACGATATCAGGATTTGCAGATATTGTGATGGAAACAAGACTTTCCCATGACGGCTCCAAAATTATCGCCGGTGACTGGACTGGTAAAGTCGGCGTGTGGAATTCCGCCGATGGAAAGCATTTGGGCGATCTCAATGCCAATCCCCCTACTCTGGAGACGAGAACTACGCTGGCGACTCAGCAACTCAACCAGGATCAAGCCTCCCTGGCAAAAGCTCAAAGCCTACTCCTACCATTTCAGAAGAAAGTCGATGAAGTTACCAAACAAGTAACCGCAAACAAATCTGCCCTTCAGGTTGCCGAGAAAGCTTTGCAGGATGCGGTCTCTGCCGCTCAACAAGCCAAGACAGCTCTTGATCAGGCACTCGCGGATCTGGCCAATAAAACCAAAATTCAAAGTGAAAAATCAGCTCTCCATGAAGCGAAGAATAAAGAATTAGCTGCCAATCAACAGGCTCACACCGCTCAAGCCGGAGATTTTAACAAATGGAAGCAACGGGCCAACGATCGTTCCACTCAACTCAGCCAGTTCAAAGAATCCTACCGAAAAGCAAACGAGGCACAGTCTCAGAACCAGGATGATACTTCCTACACAGATGCGGTCAATAAGGCTAAATTGGCAATGGAAGCGATGGAGAAGTCATACCACCACGCCAGCTCTCTCACCGCAAAGCACAAAGCAGAAATGGATAAGCATGCGGCCCTAAACAACACACTTAATCAAGCAGTCCAGGAAGCTGCCAAGATTTTGGAAGAAGCTAAAAAATACGTTACTGCATCCGTCGACAATAAAACCAAAAGGGAAGAATCCTTGAAGCAGAGTCAAGCCAATCAGGCTTCCGCAACCACGAAACGAGATCAAACTAAAAACAATCTTTTAAATTCAGAAAAACTCTTGGCTCAAGCCAAAGAGGAAATCAAAAAACCTGCAACTGAAGTTTCCCAGGCAGAAGCAACCGTAAAATCTTGCCAGAATCACCTGTCTAAATGGAAAGCCGAATCCATCAATTTCACGCGACATCAGGAAATCTTAACACTCAATTCTCTGGAGGAGGATCTCGGTTCACTTGATGAATTATTGGAAGAGTCTAAAAATCTCTTTTCTTCTGCTCAACAAGCTGCGAATAACGCCGCGGCCGCCTTATCTGCCTTGCCCCAGAAAATCTCCGAACATCAGCAGGTTATTGCTCAAAAGCAATCATTCGTTCAATCCGAGAACTCAAAGCTTGATCAAATCTCTCTGGCTAAGAATCAAAAAGTTTCCTTTATTCAACAGGTCGATCAAATCCAAAAGGAAAACGAGTCTCAGACGAAATTAGATCCACAAAATGAAGCTCTTCGGCAAGCAGGGGCAAAACTTTCGGAGTCTCTCGCCCTACTCCAAAAAGATTTACAGTCTGCAGATTCAAAACTTCTTTCCAAGCAACAGGAATTGGTGCAGGCAAAAACAGCTGTTACCACTGCCGAGGCTGAACTTGCCGAGATAATGAAAATGCGTGAAAGTGCTCCCAAAGTATTGGAAGAGAAGGAAAAGTCTCTACTCGATGTCCAAAACCAACTGAAAGTAAGGGAAAAGGAATTTACCGAATTTAAAAAGAAGGTCGATTTGCAAAAATCAAAAACAGAAGCCCTCCTTCAGCAATACCTCGAGGCATTACCCAAATAACCTCCTTCCCACGCAATCAGTTTTCTCCTTTCCCTTACCAGGAAACTTGACTTTTGGTATCTTGTTGGAACTAATATGTCTGTGACTGTTTTTATCACATTGCGAAGTTTTTATCCCAAACTGCTATTATTATTTCTGGGCTTTCTTATCAGTTCAGTGGCGGAAGAAACAAATTCCACGAGTTTGTCCGAGCTTGAACTGGCCAAAAGAGATGCCAAAGACTTCAAAAATCTGGCTACCCTTATCAAACCATCCGTTGTGGTCATTGAAAGTGTTGACCGAAACGGATATGAAGGAGGCCGCGGTACCGGGTTTGTGGTAAGGGAAGATGGAGTGATTGCCACCAACTTTCATGTGATCGGAGAACACCGGGATTTTTCAGTACGTCTTTCAGATGGTCGTACTTTTCGCCCACATTCGATCCTTGCGATCGATCGAGATCGTGATCTCGCCCTTATCAAGATTGAAGCAAAAGGATTACCGGTTCTTCAACTGGGCAACTCGCAGGATTTAATTCCCGGACAGGCCGTTTTATCGATCGGTAATCCTCTTGGGTATGAACACTCTGTTAGCCGTGGAGTGATTGCGGCAATCAGGGAACTGGAATTTGGAGACGGTAGACCAATGGTCCAGGTGGCCATACCCATTGAACCTGGGAGCAGTGGTAGCCCGGCTCTTGATTTAAATGGTAATGTAATTGCCATTCTTTCCATAAAATCCGGTGGAGCGATGGGGTTTGGAGTTCCAGTTAATGAATTAAAAAGGCTTCTCGGGGAGCTAGACCCCATACCGATTAAAAATTGGCTAACCATTGGTGCGCTGGATCAGTTGGAATGGAAGGCGATGATGAATGGCTCATGGAAGCAAAGAGCAGGAATTATTTCCGCCGTCGGATTAGGGGATGGGTTTGGTGGCAGAATGCTATGTCTTAACCAGACGAAATTTCCAAAGCTTCCTTATGAAATGGAAGTCGAAGTGAAACTGGAAAATGAGAGCGGCGCTGCCGGGCTGATCTTTCATTCGGACGGCAAGGATAAGCACTATGGTTTCTACCCAACCAACGGCTCCCTCCGTCTGACGCGTTTTGAAGGTCCCAATGTCTTTTCATGGAAGATTCTGCAAACAATTCCATCGGAGGCTTACAGGCTCAATGAGTGGAACCGCTTACGGGTCAGGCTTGAAGAAAATGGGCGCATGATCTGTTCGGTCAACAACGAGGTGGTCATTGATTTAGTAGACCATGGGTTTGAGCGCGGACAGGTCGGGCTCTGTAAATTTCGTGAACCCACCGCCCGATTTCGTTTTTTTAGGGTATCCAAAAGATTTCCTAAATCAAAAGTTACGCCCGCATTTACCAATCAGGTGCGTAAACTGGTAAGGCCACTCCTACATCGGGATTCCCTTGAACCCTCTGAAATCGACGAACTTGTAAATATGGGTAACCCAACTCCACAGGCTCTTCGTGATCACGCAATGGAACTGGAGAAAAAAGCCAAGCAAATAAAACTATTAGCGAGAGAGGTCCGCGAACGGTTGGTCATCGAAGAACTTGCCAAAAGCCTGCGGATTGAAGAACGAGGCTCGGTAGACCTCCTACGCTCCGCCCTCTTGATCGCTCGGTTGGATAACGAAAATTTCGATTTGGATTCCTATCTTGAAAAAGCCGACCTCCTTGCCGGTAAGATTGAGAAGTCCTTCACCAAATCTTCCACCCAGGAGGAAAAACTCCTGATTTTAGTCAAGCAGTTGTTTGGTGAAATGGGATTCCATGGAAGTACGCTTGATTATCATCATCGTTCAAATAGTTACATGAACGAAGTGATTGATGACCGCGAAGGCCTGCCCATTACTCTGTCTATTTTACTGATTGAATTAGCCAACCGCCTCGACCTGCCTGTTTCCGGGTTAGGTCTACCCGGTCATTTCATGGCGATTTATAAAGAAGATCCTCCCGGTGAAAAATCTGGCAAACGAAAATCAAGGGAACTCTTGATCGATTCATTTGGTGGGAAAATTGTCAGCCGGGAAGAAGCCAGTCGAATTACTGGAGTTACACTCGATGAGAAAGACTTCGAACCTGTTTCGAACCGTGACATCATTACCCGTATGCTTCGCAACCTGATTCAATCTGCCGAACGGGAAGAAGATTCCGTGGCCCGTTTAAGATATGTCGATGCAATCATCGCAATAGACCCAAATGATCGATACACCAGGGCTATGCGGGCCATGGTCCATTACGGGGAAGGACGCTTTACCGACGCACTCATCGACATTGATTTTCTGATTGAGAAAAATCCGGATGCTCCGGAGCTTGATCCCTTAAAAGTATTGCGTGGACGTTTGATTGAACAGGGTGCGAGTGCTCCCTGAAATGTAGACCCAGCATCTAGCGAATATCATCCTTGCTATGTTCTTCCCCGGTTTTTCCATCGGGTCCCATTGAGAATAGTTTATATCCTTCCCTACCCTCGTCCAGTGGGTGTTCATAGACATATTCATTTCCCCAAGGATCTAAAAAGGCTGGATCTTTGCCGAGCGTCTGAGCAAGCCAAAGCTGTAACGACTGCCCACCACCATGGGAAATATCAGGGATCTCAGTTTGATCGAAAGCCGATAAATCAAAATTAAAAAGATGAGTGGGAATTTTGGAGGGATATGGGGGTAATTCGAGACCGCCGTTTTCATTGTGAAAACCAGCCAATGACATGAACAAGGTTTCCCCGGGTGTACAAATTCCCTTCGGGCAATTTGGATATTCCCCAAAATCCGCCAAGTACTCGTTGACTGCGTTTTTAAGACCCACAAGTTCGAGCTTCGCTTTTTGAGATGCTTGCTTTCTGCTGATGTAGCCCCATCCGGTGAACAAAATCCCCATGAGGATTCCAATGATCGCAATCACAACTAAAAGTTCGAGCAGACTGAAGCCTTTTTGCTTTTTGATCATGCCAATTCTACCCCCCACCCCAATTGCTGCAAAGCATCTCTTACGGCCTCGAGGTCTTCGTCCTCCATAGCCATCACTTTGTATTTTTCATCCCGCCGGGCAGCCTCTTTGAGAAAATCAAGACACTCCCCGGGATTGCCAAGCAGACAGGCATAACAGGCTAAGTTATATCGGATGATCGCACTTTCATAATGAACAGCCAAGCCATCGAGGAGAATTTCCCGGGCATCCTCAATGGATTCACTTCTGCGGGTAGCAAATGCATCGGAAACCCACCAGTCCTCTTCGTCCGGGTACAAATAACGGAGCTCACGGGACAGGGTTCTCATATTTACCCAGTCGTTTAGATCCTGCCTGATCGCCACCTGAAAAACTTTTTTCTTTTTTATCCAAGGCTCTTCATCCGGCAGTGCCCGCAACTCTCGATCCGCCTCTTGATACATCTCGAGATCAAAATAACCACTTGCTCTTTTGAGATGCGTAGTCGGAGACAAAATGTGAGGCGGAAGGTCAGACATTGCGATGAACAATTACTCTGAATTCAGGAAGCTTCGGACTCAAGCTCTTCCATACTTTTTTTAAACTCACTCTGTTTTCCGGAACGATTCCACATAGCCGCAAGAACACTTCCGATCAGGCAATGCATAACCGCACTCAAGGCACATGGAGCCGGTACCATCGGCATACTGGAAAAATGTTTACTCGCCAAAGCCATGCCCAAACCCGAGTTTTGCATTCCCACTTCGATCGATAAGGTACGACTCACGGTCCTCTCCTCCCCAATCAAACGCGGTAAAATATAACCCAATGCAAAACCACCTACATGTAAAAGAAACACTGCACCCAGCATGGTTTGCCAATGAAGAAGGATTGTTTCACACTTCGCCGCCAAGACAAACCCAACAATTAACAGGATGAATAAAACGGAAAGCAAAGGTGAAAAATTGGCGGACCGTCGAGCGACCTTTGGGTAAAATTTTTTCAGACTGATCCCAAAAAGCAGAGGGATCAAAACGATGTAAAATATACTTTTCATTAAAGCCCAAGGGTCCACCGGGAGATAATGTCCGGCATATAAATGGGTCAACCACGGCGTCACCACAATGGCGAGTAATGTGGAAACAACTGTCAGACAAACGGAAAGAGCCACCCTTCCATTAGCTAAAAATACCACCACATTAGATGCGGTTCCTCCTGGACAACTGGCTACTAAAATCAGCCCAACCGCCATCTCTCCGGGAATCTTAAAAACAAAAGCAATAAGAGCCGCCCACGCCGGCATGATCGAAAACTGTAAAAATGCACCCAAGACCACCAACTTTGGTTTTTTCAAAACCTGAGTAAAATCTTCCACGGAAAGAGTTAAACCCATTCCCAACATAATAATACCGAGACCGAGGCTGATTGCGTCTTTCCCATACCATAAAAAAAGGCTCGGCTCGTAAAGAGCGGCCAGACCTACCAAGACCGACCAAAGCGGGAATAATCGGGTTGCCCCATCGGCTAGGGACTTCAGCAACATTTCAAAAAGAGACTAATCCTTACTTATTTGCTTATCTCCCAGAATTCGACTTCCCCCCACTGGTTTCCCCACCCCTGATATTTTGGGGTTATTCGGAAATACTGAGCCTTTACAGCCCGCAAATCGACCTCAGCCCATGCTGACTTGCCTTTCTCGGCCACAAATCCTTCGTATTCATTAAAAAGCATGTAATTTTCACCATCGCGACTAACATCTACTTTTACTTCCATCAGCTCATCACTCCGGTCCCAAGGTTGGAAGTAAATTCGAATAACCCCAATTCTTTTTTCAGCGCCTAGGTCGAAAGCAAGGCTCGGGTTTTTTTTCATCCAAACAGTCCAAGTAGAACGCCATCCACTATCGGGCAATTTTCCATCAATTAAACGATTCACTCCAAGCCTACGACTATCCAAAGTTGGTCCAATACTACTTTTCACTGATTGGACTGGGGCTAGTTTGAACTTTCTGGCATCTCCGCTGATCGAGCGATTTTGACCATGCAAGAGGAAAGAGGAAACAAACAGAATACTAAAGAAAAAGATTAGGCTATTAAAATGGAACATTCATCTTTTGTGTATACAAAAAGTAAATCATGCAAGATAGTTTAGCCCTTGCGGAACTCGCTAAAACTAAGGCGTAAGACGGCGATTCACCATCCAATGACATCCGGATTCTTCCGCTATTTTGATGAAAACTCGCTCAGCTTTATTTAATTTCCTACCTTTTCGAATGGAAATCCCCCAGGTTCGAGTGAGTTTCCCGAAACCAAGAGGGAGGCTAACCAGCTCCCCCGTTGCCACCTCATTGGCAACCAACCAGTCTGCCATCACTCCCACACCCAAACCAAGCTTAATCAGCTCCTTACTCGCATCCGAACTGCTTATTTCCATAAAACTGGTTAACTTCAATCCGTTTTGCTCCAAATAATCATTAATCATTCTGAAGGAATAACTCGCCCGGTTATCGAGGATGAAATTCTCTCCCGCAACCTTCGTCCAATCTACAGATTCACTCTTAGCCCATTCGTGATCCTGGGTTGTGATTAAACGGAGTTCATCAGTGAAACATGGTACAAATTCGATCTCCAAGTTTTTGATCGGTTCCAGGGATATCGCCAGATCCAACTCACCCAGACTTAACATATCAAGGCATTTAGGGGTATCTTCCCCGTACACTTCAAACCTGCATTGGGGTACGCCCTTTTTAAATTCTTTGATAAGAGGAGGGAGAAAAAAACGACAGGCCTGTTGGCTCGCACCCAATCGAATACGACCCGCTCCGAATTTTTCAAACCCTCTCAGCTCTTCACGAACGACAGACATCTCCTGTAAGAATGGGCGGGCAAAGTGGAGTAACCTCTCACCTGCTTCGGTCAAAGATACTTTCTTTCCCTGCCTACGAATCAACTGGCAACCCGCCTCTTCTTCTAGCGTCCGCATAGAATGACTGATGGCAGACTGGGTAAGGAATAATCGTTTTGCCGTCTCGGTAAAACTGCCTGTCGCGCATAGCATCTCAAATGCCTCTAGTTGTCTTGTGTCAAATGGACGGTCTCTTTTCATTATCGTGTCGTCTGCATTTACCGATCCACTTTTTAAAGAAAATTGATTTTGAAATAAGTTTATTCAATCTTGTAGAAAATTAATATTTTCCTACTTTGAAGATATGACTGCCAGCTTTCGGACACCTTTTTTTATTTTTCTGACTTTGGTATTGAGTAATGCGTTTCAATCTTTGCTCTATTCAGAAGTACATCCTTATGTAAATTTAGGTAGAAATGTTTTTGATAGTTTGAAAACTCAGGATTTTAAGAAATTTTTTAATCAATCCGTATTTTCCCTGACAGAAACTGAATTCCGCACATTCCTTTTAAATATCAGAAACCAAGATATACGAAATCATCTTACTGACCTGCATAAACTTCCTTTTCCGGAAGATGCAAATACTACACAAAAAAAATGGGACATTGTTTTTGCTCATAATTGGCGCAAAGAATGGAGACATCTTAACCGCAACACCAACGGCATGGTAAAATCAGAATCATTTATGCCCCTTCTGCATGGTGCAGAAAAATATTCATTCCAATGGCAAACAGTTGAGCTTTTAAAAGTTGAGGTTCTTTTACCCCTAACCTGGCAAAATGGAAGATTCGAATTGAAGAGAGATTTGGACCTAAGTGAGTTTGAACAAGATCCTAGAACAATCTTTGTAGATCGGAGAGTTCAATACCGTATAAAACCCGATAAATCAACCTACTCGAAGGCCTTGATGATTGGTACTATCACCGAGGATTCAGAATCACTTATCAAAGCAAATATTTTGGGGAATGGCTCTGGACAAGGTGACATTATTCTTAATTTCCCTTTTGCTAGAGACGCACCCCTATACTATTTTTGCCCTGATCAAAAAGGTGTAGGCGGAGAGATTATAATTAAAGATTTTATGGATTATGATAAACCAAACCAAAGACATGACCTCCTACTCACTATGGCTTTTGGTAATCCTGTTAAATACTTTCAAATCCAACTCAAGGATGTACTCATAGTTGGTGAAGATGCCCTTTTCTTTGGCAGACCGGAATGGATTGGAGAAGTAAATCTACCCTCCGGCATACTTTATTGATTAATTTTTATCTAGTATCGATTCAACTAGATTGTTTTCCTCGTATTTCTCAACTGCTATTAAAGTACCATCCTCTTTCCAATTTTTAAAGAAACCATTTCTTTTTCCTTCATACCAATGACCTTCCGTTTTCATTATTCCATTTGAAAACCAAAATCTTTCGGTTCCATCTCTTTGACCGTTTATGAAGTAAGCTTCGGCTAAAGGAATTCTTCCATCTTGATACTCTATGGCTCTTCCAGTGAAAGGTACCCTTTCCACATCATGGTGCCAAAGGTTTGTGGTTTTATCCCTTACAAGATTACCACCATTCACAGTTCTTATCTTTAAAATCATTCTGGATAATTCCCACTCAAGTGAATCCACCCTGCTTACAAGTGTTTTCAATTGGTCTTCCCTACTTCCTTGTTTGCTTTTTTCTATATTACCACTGTCAGAACATCCGAATGTTAGAATTATCAGGATAAATAAAAAAAGTAATTTGTAACAAAAATTCATAATTTGAACCAAAAATTTTCCGAGTAAGTTGTTCTTGAGTATTTTAATTTGGAGCCATCGACCGGAATCGAACCGGTGACCTAATCATTACGAATGACTCGCTCTACCAACTGAGCTACGATGGCGGATAGTTATCGATAGAAAAAGAATTCATAACGATTTGTCAAACTCCACAAATCCCATGACAGAGCGAAAATTAGAAAAATTCGCTACAGTAAGAATTTAGACTTTTTACTCATTACTATTCTCATCTAGTTTTATGCCTTCCTTAAACTTTAGGGTTTTTAGCACTTTTCCACTATCATCATAAACGACAGATACACCATCTCCATCCTTAAGGTTTGTTATGGGG
>PATX01000031.1 GCA_002713685.1 Opitutia bacterium
CCGGCATGCCCCATACGACGGCCTGGAGGAGCTGTGCGACCGGCAATAAACGCGGCACAAGGCTTATCCACATTTTCCTTAATAAATTCAGCAGCTTCCTCTTCGGCTGTCCCGCCGATTTCACCGATTAATATAATCGCTTCGGTGTCCGGATCTTCGTGGAAGAGTTTGACTGCGTCCAAATGACTGGTTCCATTGATCGGATCTCCTCCAATACCAATACAGGTGGACTGTCCATGACCAGCCTGGGTAATTTGCCAGACTGCCTCGTAGGTCAAAGTTCCGGAACGGGAAACAATTCCCACTTTTCCAGGTTTGTGAATGTACCCAGGCATAATCCCGATCTTACATTCACCAGGAGTGATGATTCCCGGACAATTCGGTCCGATCAAACGGGTATTGGATGAGCCCAAACGTGCCTTGACCTCGGCCATATCCTTTACAGGAATACCTTCGGTGATCGCAATCACTAATGGAATCTCCGCATCAATCGCTTCTAAAATCGAATCTGCAGCAAAGGGAGGAGGAACATAAATGGCAGCCACATTGGCACCTTCTTTATCCACCGCATCCTTTACTGTATCAAACACAGGGACGGAATCCTGAAACTTTTGCCCACCCTTGCCTGGAGTGACCCCAGCCACGACATTGGTACCGTACTCCATGCATTGAGTGGTATGAAAACTTCCCGCACTACCTGTGATTCCCTGAACCACGAGTCGGGTGTCTTTGTTTACTAATACGCTCATCTAAAATTTTTCCTTTTCTTCAGGGTTATTAAGCTTCTGCAGCCAATTTAACAATTTTCTCGGCGGCTTCTGCAAGTGAATCTGCCGGCTCAAGTGCCAGTCCGCTATCAGCGAGAATTTTCTTACCGGCCTCCACATTGGTGCCTTCGAGGCGTACCACCAAAGGTACCTGCATGTCCAGCTTGCGAGCAGCATTCACGATTCCGGTGGCAATCACATCGCATTTCATAATTCCACCAAAGATATTTACAAGGATTGCTTTTACCGCGTCATCCGAGACCAGAATACGAAATGCATTCTCCACCTGTTCCTCATTGGCTCCTCCCCCGACATCAAGGAAGTTCGCAGGAGATCCGCCGTAGTGCTTGATAATATCCATGGTAGCCATGGCCAGTCCGGCTCCGTTCACCATGCAGGCAACATTTCCATCGAGGGCGATGTAGTTAAGATCAAACTTGGAAGCTTCCACTTCTTTGGGATCCTCCTCGGTGAGGTCACGAAGCTCGACCACATCAGGGTGACGGAACAACGCATTGGAATCAAAATTTACTTTCGCATCTAGGGCGAGCACATCGCCAGCAGGTGTAGTCACCAATGGGTTTACCTCGACCTGGGAACAATCTTTATCCCAGAAAAAGTTATACAGCTTGGTGACCAGTTTTACACACTGTTTGAAAGAATCTCCGGTCAACTCAAGACCAAATGCGATCTGCCTGGCCTGGTACGGACGCAAACCAAGTGCCGGATCGATCAGCACCTTCAGGATTTTTTCCGGGGAGCTTTCGGCCACCTCTTCAATATCCACACCACCCTCGGTAGATGCGATTATGACAGGTTTGGATGTCGCCCGGTCCATTAGAACAGCGAGGTAGTATTCCTTTTCAATATCAGAAGCTTCCGTGAAGTAGACCGTGCCTACCTCTTTGCCTTCGTCTCCCGTCTGCTTGGTGACGAGTACATTCCCAAGCATAGCCTGGGCTTTCTCTTTGGCGACGGCAGCATCAGAAACGACATGCACGCCCCCCTGGAAACCGTCCTTGAAAGTTCCTTTTCCTCGTCCGCCCGCGTGGATTTGGGCTTTTACGACAACCGGCTTACCTTCCGGTAAGGCCGACAGGGCTTGATCGAAATCTTGCTCGCTCTGAGCAACGGTGCCATTTGGGACCGCCACCCCAGCATCTGCAAATAGTTGCTTCGCTTGGTATTCGTGTATGTTCATGAGTAATGTAGGAGGGAAAAAGGGTTAGATTGCCATGGATTTGCAAGCAATCAAGCCTATTAAAAAAAGAAAATCCTAAAACGGACCAAGCCGTGGAGGATGGGGATCCATCGTAAATACAGAGGCGTCAAAACATCGTAATAATAACTCATTTTTTCTCATCTGGGAGTTCGGGTCATCCCAGAGGTTAAAAAACTCTTCTGGATCCTCATCCAGGTTGTATAATTCTCCCTGTTGGGTTCCGTGATACACCACGATCTTTTCCTTCTCCGTTCTTAACATTGTACCGTATGCATCCGAATGGGTCCACGCATTGTAATACTCCGAAAATACTTGCTGGCGACAGCCCTCAGTCTCTGGAGCCCCCTGAAGCAATGGTAAAATACTTTTTCCCTGCATCTGTTCCGGTATCTCCAAATTCGCCGCGGCCAAAAAAGTGGGAGCGAGATCGACTAACTCGATCAACCCCTCCACCCGACGGTTGGCGACAATTCCTCCGGCCGGCCAGCGCATGATCAATGGAATACGCAACTGGCAGTCATAAAAATGAGGCCCCTTAAAATAGATCCCATGATCTCCCAGCATCTCCCCATGGTCCGACATAAAAACAACCAGTGTATTTTCGGCCTGCCCACTTTCTTCCAATGCCCGCAAAATCCTACCCACCTGATCATCAATCAGCGTGACCATGGCATAATAGGCTGCACATACCTGTCGCCGGTCCTGATCGGACATCGCTTCCGTGTGAAATTCTCCGGGATTATTATGTGCCCATATCCGGTCGAGAAGTTGAAAACTCGGCTTGGTCTTTTTTTCATCCGGATGCACTGAAGGTAGAGGCATCCCATTAGGATTAAAGCGTTCCAGATAATCCTTAGGCGGATCAAACGGATGATGAGGATCAAAACAGTTAAAACTGAAAAACCAGTTCTTCCCCTGATTTTCCTGAATAAATTCGACCGTCTTCTCCGCACACCAGGTGGTCTGGTGAAACTCCGCCGGCGGCCCCTCTTTTACATAGGGACTGATTTCCTTTCCCTGCAAAGCATGCCAGTCCTGTCCTTTGGATTTGAGCCATTGGGTGTAGGCATTTTCCTCCCAGTCCGGCTGGGGATGGTGAGACCATAAAAAATCATCATACCCATCATCAGTCCTTTTTTCCACCTTTCCGTCCGAGCACGAAGCCAGATGCAACTTACCCGCCAGTCCGCAGCGATAACCCGCTCGATTAAAAATTGTCGAAACAAGGAGCTCATCAGGCGGGATTGATTGCCCATTCTGCCTGCACCGGGTGGTTCGGGGATACCTTCCAGTCAAAAAAGAAGCCCGACTCGGGGCACAGACTGGACTCTGACAAAAAGCATTTGCAAAGCTTGTCCCTTCACCGACGAATCGGTCGAGATTTGGAGTCTGGGCCAGCGGGTTCCCTAACGCCCGCAGGGTGTCATATCTCTGCTGATCTGTACAAATCCATAAAATGTTAGGTCGGCTAGGCATATACTAAAGGTAGAATCGGCTTGCCTGTTCTTTGGCAAGACCCTTTGCAAGTAGAGTGCTATTTTTTATTTCTTCCGATAAACAAAATCCTCTTTCATGAAGAATTCTCTCACCGACAGACAGGTAAATGGAAATCTTTCCCGGTTCATCTGTTTCCGGATGTTTTTTAATGCCCGATTTTACTACCCTGTCTTTGCCCTTCTCTTTTTGGAACACGGTCTGACCTGGGAAGAATTTGGTATTCTTAACGGTATCTGGGCGATCTCGATCATTTTCCTCGAAGTTCCCTCCGGTGCCCTCGCGGATACCATTGGCCGGAAAAGACTGATCGTGCTCGGTGCACTCTGCATGATGATTGAAATGGTCGCCCTGCTCCTGGCCCCGATGCATGGGGGGGCTTCCGTCTTTTGGCTGTTCGCCCTGAACCGGATTATCAGCGGAATCGCCGAAGCCGCGGTCAGCGGAGCTGATGAAGCCCTTGCCTATGATTCTCTCAAAGCCAATGGCCGGGAAAAAGAATGGGGGACAGTTCTGGAAAAAGCCCAGCGATACACCTCACTCGCCTTTTTCTTTGCGATGATGACCGGTTCTGCTTTTTACGACGCCAGTTTTGTGAACAGTTGCCTCCACTCTGTGGGTATCGAATACGAATTTACATCTCAGGCACTAATCAAGGCTCCCATACTGCTCACCTTTATTTCCTCAATTGTCGTGCTTATTGCGTCCCTGGGAATGAAAGAAACTACGCTCAAGAAAAAAGACACTTCCTTTGGAGAAACCATCCGTACCTCCCTGCGCACCACGCTCGAAGCGGGTTCGTGGATCTGGAAGACTCCCCTACCCCTTGGTATTCTCCTCGCCTCCATGGTTCTCGACAATGTCATCCGCCAGTTTTTGACCATTGCCAGTGCCTACTGGAGCGTGATTGATCTACCCGTCGCCACTTTTGGACTGGTCGCTTCGGGCATGTCCCTGATGGGCTATTTTGTTCCACGGGTTGCCAAGTATCTGGCCGAGACCCGTACGCCCAATCAAAATTTTTTCCTGCTTTGCGGATTACTGATGATCGGCCTCCTCGGACTAGCGGAAGCCATTCCCTACTGGGGTATTCTCCCGGCGATTCTTCTTTATGCGACCATGCAATCGATGAACTACCTGGCCAGTCGCTATCTTAACGAACATGCACCATCGGAAAAAAGGGCCACCGTGCTCAGTTTTCGCGGACTCTCAACCAATGTATCCTATGGAGCCGTTTCCCTCCTCTATTCCAGCCTCATCGCCTGGATCAAGACACAGGAAAGTAATGTGCAAATACTACGCCCAGAGCTCTCCGGACAGGAAGCCGTCTTTGTGGAAGCCCTCGGCTGGTTTCCGTGGTATTTTCTGGTTACCCTCCTGCTCACCGTGCTTTTTTTCCGTTTTCGTTTTCAAAAAAATCCACCCGCTACGAACGATCGTTCTTGAACTTCGATCAAAACCAATTTGTTAAGATAAGCATGATCCGAATAATCTTCACTCTCTGCGTATTTATTTCCACTCTTTTATTTTCCGCACATGCCGGCGAATGGAACCAGCACCGCGGCCCTTTCTCCAACAACCTAAGCGACGAATCGATCACCTCCTCCAACTGGCTCAAATCATCCAGTTCAGTTCAATGGAAAACGACTACACCCCTCGGTTTTAGTTCCTTTACTACCTATGATGGGAGTGCCTTCACCCTGATTGCGGAAGAGGATGAAGACGGCTTGATGCGTGAGATCTGTATCTCCCTCGATCTTAAAACCGGTAAACGGCAATGGAGTACCCACCTCGGTATTATGGACTACAAGGCGGGCGGTGGAAATTCCGGGGCATCCGACAACAAAGGGGGTGATGGCCCACGCTCCACCCCTTCGGTCCTGGACGGTAAGGTTTGGGCTTATGATTCCGATATGTCCCTTTACTGTTTATCAGCCAAAGACGGAAAACTCATCTGGAAAGTAAATGTGCTCAAAGCCCATTCCGGGATCAACCCGCGCTGGGAAAACGCCAGTTCTCCCCTGATCGTCGATGATTTGGTGATCATTTACGGAGGCGGGCCCAAACAGTCCTTTCTTGCCTTCGATAAAGATTCTGGAAAAGTAAAATGGAAAACAGGGTCCGAACTCGCCACCCATGCCACGCCCATTCTTACGAAGATTCATGGAGTCGAACAGGTAATCTTTTTCTGCCAGTCCGGATTAGTTTCCCTTCTACCGAAATCCGGTAAAGAACTTTGGCGCCAGGAATTTCCTTACAAAGTATCGACTGCCGCCTCGCCCGTGATCGCGGGTGATTTGGTTTACTGCTCTGCCGGCTATGGCGTGGGAGCCGGTTTGTATAAGATCAACAAACGGGGAAGCAAATTTTCCAGCAGTCAGGTTTGGCGTAAGCCCAATGATGTCATCAACCATTGGAGTACCCCGGTTTATCACGACGGTCATTTGTACGGTATGTTTAGCTTCAAAAAATATGGGGACGGCCCCCTCCAGTGCGTCGAGCTCAAGACTGGCAGGGTAAAATGGAGTGAGGACGGGTATGGGCCCGGCAATGTCATTCTTGCAGGAAAACACCTGCTCGCCCTCTCCGATAAGGGAGAACTAAGCATTGTCAAAGCCAGTTCTAGTCACTATCAGGAAATGGGTCGTAAAAAATTGATCAGTGGAAAATGCTGGAGTACTCCCACCCTCAGCGAGGGAAAAGTCTTGGTGCGTAGCACTGAAGAAGCAATCTGTCTAAATGTAAAATAAACATTTTAGGGTCGAAGATCTCACCTTGATAGAAAGCTAAGTCTTGGAGACCCAGGCCACTATTTTTAATTGAAGTAGTAGCACCAATATCTGTTTCAAAAAACTAGTTCTTGATCGTAGATTTTGAAAATATCTTAACTACAGGCGGACTGGAACTTGTTTTCTTAACAATCGAAATAAAACAGATAAATGGATATTCAGAAATCCCATCCCTCAAAAAAGTTTGCCAACACCATTGGGACGATGAAGTGATCACTCGAAACTCAATTAAGCTTTCACTGTAAATATGAAGATGTCTCAAGGCAGTTATCTGAGAATGATTGGATGACATATCAGGGAAAGTAAGAATTTATTTTGATAACACTCAAATTTGAGTAAGAAACCAAAAACTAGTGGATGAAATGCCGAGAATGATTGTTAGTGAAATTATGTTTTGTGTCATGGTAATTTAATATTTAAAAACATATTTACACTAAATACATATCTAGTCAAGATATATTTATAAAATTACTATAAAAAGTTCTTTTAGCTGCTTAAGCTAAAGGAACTCAGGCTTAAGTTTTGGCAAAATACTCCAGGGAGAGACGAATCCCTTCCCGGAGATCTGTTTGAGGCATCTGGGGAAATGCGTCGCGGGTTGAACTGCAATTCAAGTCGTAGATAAAGGGAGTCGTCCGGGCACCGTCAGTATATAAGAGTTCAAATCCATTCAACCCCAACCGTGCTGCCTGTTCTTTAATAATCTCCAGAAATTCATCTACGCTTCTCGTTTGTCCAAGAAGGTTAAAAACGCCATAGCCTGAAAATGAATCGATCACAGCACGAGCAAAACCTGCTCCCACATCATGGGAGAAATGGTAATTTTCTTTTCCTCGATAAGGAATCTCAAATCTTTGCCCTTTGGCTACGGCTTTAAGTGCGCTTGTCATCGCCGCAGTAAATCCACGATCTCGACCAGGACCATAGGTGGTCGCCAGGCGAAGGGAAACCGTCGGCACGCCACTTTCCTGATGATAAGCTTGTGCCATTCCCTCCCCTGCTATTTTCCAGTACCCGTAAAGATTGAAAGGTTGGAGTGGGTCTTCTGGCTTCACCCCATCTTTTCCATACAAATCACGTGGTCCATTCACGGCACTCGAACTTGCAAAAACAAATCTCTCAAGTGGCATCTTTAATTTAAGACATGCCTTAAATAAATACGCTGTACCCAAAACATTCACATCAAGTCCTTGAATAGGATAATCACGGCAGTCTGGCGTCTGCAAAGCACCGAGGTGTAATATATGAGAAGGATTCGCATTTTTTAGAGCAGATTCAATTGATTGTGGGTCGGCAAGGTCACCCTGTAGGTGCTGATAGCCATCGAATTGCACTGAAGGTGCGTTACGATTAAAACCAAAGACTTGGTAGCCTTCTTCTAATAAAATACTTACGGCATGTGCCCCTATACAACCGGTCGACCCGGTTACAAAAACTCGTTTTTCATTCATACCTTAAAGCAAAACCAGAGAAGCAAGACCAAGGAAAGCAAAGAAACCAACTACATCCGTAATCATGGTAACAAATACTCCCGAAGCTACGGCCGGGTCTATATTGATACGTTCCAAAAGGAGGGGCAAAGCAACTCCGGCAACTCCGGCAACCACCAGATTAATGATCATCGCACCCGCAATAATTCCTCCGAGTAATCCGGCGGTATTTAATTCACGAAACCAAAAGAAAGTAATCAGTCCAGTCACTGCCGCAAATAAACATCCATTCAAAAAGCCCACGACTAATTCCTTTCGAAAGGTGCGGAAGGCATTGTAAGTGGTTAATTCCTTGGTCGCAAGGGCCCGCACCGTAATAGTCATAGTCTGGGTGCCTGCATTTCCTCCCATCGATGCAACAATCGGCATAAGCACCGCCAGTGCAACCATCTGCTCCAGTGTCGCATCAAACATACTAATTACCAGGGATGCGAGGATAGCGGTCCCCAAATTGACAAATAGCCAGGTAAATCGCTTGGTTGAAGATTGCCAAACGCTATCGTCAACAGTTTCCTCGCCCACTCCACCAAGTCGCAAAATGTCCTCCTCAAATTCCTCCCGGGCAACTTCCATCACATCATCCACAGTAATCATACCTAGAAGCTTTCCGTTCTGGTCGACAACTCCAGCGGTTGTCAGATCATACTTCTCAAAAAGAAGAGCCACTTCTTCCTGCATCATCTCAGCTGGAACAATCACCTGAGTTTCGTCACAGATTTCGCGCATCAGGGTGGGTCGGGGGGAGCGAAGGATGCGAGAAAGAGAAATCACACCGATTGGTTTACCTTCAGCGTCGATCACAAAAACATCAAGAAACTCTTCTGGAAGATCCTCTTCCTCTCGCAGGTAATCAATCGTTTTCCCGACATCCCAATCCTTGCCTACAGAGACCAGTTCCGTTTGCATTCTCCGACCGGCACTATCTTCCGGATACGCCAGACCAGTTTTTATATCCTCTCGCTCCTCTTCAGGCACTTGATCCAAAATTTCTATACGATCTTCTGGGTCCATATCTTCGAGCACCTGTACAGCCTCATCGGAATCCATTTCGGTAATCACTTCTGCCACTTCCTGTGCAGATAGATTATCGGTGATTTCATGCCTTAAATGGTCTTCAAGCTCGAACAGAAGATCTGGATCCAAATCGTCTTTAAAAGATTCCAGCAACCTTGAACGCAAGTTTCTCGGTAAAAGCCCAAAAGCATCTGCTAAATCGGAATGATGGAAATTTTCTAGATGCAATTTCACATCTGCATCGCTACCTGCCTCCAATAGGTTTACCAACTCATCAAATCGTATGGAGTTTTCTTCGGAACTTTCAGGATCGATGCGATGAATCACATCTTGATTTTCCTTATATGCATTCATCAGGGTTTGAGTATGGACTGGAAGAAAAATATTCTTTTTGTCAGCTAGTTCCTCGATCTGCAATCGAAATCCCCCAGCCTACTTGTTCTTTACTCGCTTAAAACCGAACATTCAGAAGTGGCTTTTTGAATCATCGCTACCTGAGCCTTGATCCTTAGTCTTAAATCGTATTCCGAGGGTGTTTCTAAAACGAAAGTTCTTTTTGCCAACCCCTTTTGCAGGAACACCGCCTCCGGCAAACCTTCCTTAGGCAGTGAGCTTGGTGAAGGGCGAATGATTCCATTCTTTGTCCAGCGACCTTCAATTTTTTTTCGAGAGTCAATCGGAATATACTTACTTCCTGAAGTAAGAATTTCCAAGGCGAGATCGTCACACATTTTACCATCTAAAGATTCGTAAAGATAGATTCCACCTGCGTCATAGTCCTCATGTAAATTTATCGCCATCGAGAAACGAAGTTGCTTAGTGCGTCCGATAATCTGAGAAATTAAGGATTTCTCTGCGGATCCCCAACTCCGGTTCAGATCATCACCATCTGAATCAAAACGAATGTTATTAATTAAACCATAGGGATTCAGGCAGGGATAAATCAAAAAGGATAATTCATCACGACTCTCGGATTGTTTTTCGAACCAAGAATACAAAGCCCAAACGCTGGCAGGTTCGTCCCCGTGGATCCCCGCAGAAATGTAAACTAGGTTCCCAGAATCCTCTTTACCCGAGAACACCTCATAGACAGGCATACCTGCAGATTCAGCGATTTTTTTTATCTTCCAACCATTTTTTCGCACAAGGGCACGCCATCTTTTTATTAGCAGTTTATAATCGTGTGCTTGGCCGTAGTGATTCATCAGGAAAATTCTAAATCGGTCACAATGTTTATGACCGGTGTCCTGACAAGAATCAAAAAGTTTTAAATCCTAGAAACAATTTTGGAGAAACCTTGAGATTCAAGGAAAAAGATAAATCAGGTTGGTTCTTTCACCACTTGTATCTTTTACTCTGGCAAACTCCCGACTTTCTCCAACCAAAACAGAATTTATGCGTCCTAGAAAACAATTTTTGAGTGTAGATGAAGAACTCTTCTTTTGCAGTGATGAATTTTGGGGTGAATGACACAATGAAGATCCATAATTACTAAAATCAGAGAATTTTGAGCCCCATCTCTTATCATTTGAACCCTTTTGTTGATCGACGGATCGCTCACTGTAAAAAGAAGGATTGTTTTCAGAGGGTCGGGGTGGATCAGTAATTTTTTTGAGAGCTCCGCATGTTCTATGATTCGGAATAAGTTTTATTTTAGAAAACCTCGGGGTGTCTAAGTCAGGAACACTTTCTTCTTTTAATATTTGTTTGAGATGAGATTGAACTTGGGAATGAAGAGACGAGGAAGTTTCAGAAGATATGTGACTAGACATCTTTAATGGTAGCGCAAGAAAATGCTAAAATACAAAAAAAAATTAAAAATCAACGATGACGGACTTGAAGACTTCAAAAGCAAACTTGATCAGCTTCCAATTAAAAATCTGTATAGGAACGAAAACACCATAGAGACAAAAACGGATATCAAAGCCCATCCCCAAGATTCACATGATTCATTGTAATTCATAAATTTATTACTATAAATGAACTATGTTTTCTCAAAATATCCCCTATGCATATTCTTATTGGCTTTGGGGTCGGAAATTAGATGTTTTTAAATATTCTACAAAGGAATGGTCCGACGAAAAGTGGTTCAAAGCCCTAACTCCCATTTGCTTTTTCAACTCTGATATATCTATCATAAATCGCTAGAAAGAATATGATTTTTAATAAATTAATAGTTTCCTCACTTTTCTTAATTTTAATTTCAAAAATTGCAGCAACTGAAAAAGGAAATGATCTTAAGGAAATTGGTTGGGATCAGATAGTGACAAATCCCTCGATCACCAAACATTTTGCCAGTGATGTCGAAGAAATCCGAAAGACTGACCTCGAACAGGTAATCTCTGATTTCCATGCTTTATTTGGAGGCGGTTACTCCCACAGTATTTTTGTAACTGGAGCTTCCAGTGCGTCTTACCAACCCCTTTTATCCACTGCAGCCTCAATTTTTGGATACACACCCCAATTAGGAAGTTATTTATCCTCAGTTGGAATTGATGCCAATGACCCCAAAGACCCTCAATTTGTTATTTTCATCGAAAAGGAGAGCATGGATGGTCATGAGCACCAACTTGCAGTATTCGCTCATGAATATTATCACATTTATCAAAACGCCCCTCTACTCGATCAACCAGAATCTGCCGAACCCTATACCTGGGTGATGGAAGGGGCAGCGGCTATGATTGAAACTTTGTATGTTAAATCTACGCCAAACAACTATCCATACAAACAGGAAAACCTTGGCGACCTCTTGGCTTTAACCAAAGACTACTACGATCAATATCCTGATTTTAGTTTTGGAACCGAGCAGGAAACACATGATGGAATTAATCCTGAAGGCATGCAAAACTACAACCTCGCCACCGTTGCAATGACATATCTATGTCATCTCACAAACTTCCGTAAAGTGCTGTGGCCGGATTGGTATTCTCTTGCCTACAACAATGGATTCGCTCCAGCCTTCACCGAGCATTTTGGCATGTCCAAATCTCAATTCTACAACAATTTTAATAATTTCATGAGATATAATTCTAAGGAGACAATTATAGAAATAGAGCCTAAGACTTATCAACTCAGCTATCTTCTGGCTGAACCGGACCTGGATGACAATGATTCTGACGGTCTGAATAACTATGATGAAATTGTAAGATACGGAACCAGTATATCGAGTGCTGATTCAGACGCTGATGGATTCTCTGATGGTAGGGAAGTAGAACTCGGCTTGAATCCTTCAGGTACAATTTTAAGCTTTGATAATTCAGAGTATGTGGCATTTAACTGGAAAAAGCTTCCTGATTTCGGGTCTTATTTTGAAGAATTAAGCCCATGGTATTATCATCAAGGCATGGGTTGGTTTTACTCATCTAATCTGGATATTTCAGATTTTTGGTTTTACTTACCTGATTTTGGTTGGTGCTGGAGTAATAATGTAATTTTCCCTTATATTTATGAACACAGCAAAGAGAACTGGCTGTTTTTTAATCAAACATCCGAAGATACTTTTTACCGCTATGGAGAGAAAACATGGACTCCGGTCAATTAAAAAGAGTTTCTACTAAATTAGATATATAGAGTTGAATCTTGGGAGCATTACACATGAGTGATATCTGTTTTACTTCCTCCAAAGAATTGCTTTAGTTCAGTCTCGCTCCCAGTCCTCCGCCATAGCCGGCTAATTCCAGGTAGGCTCGGCCAATGATTCTGCCTTCATTATCAATGACCCTGCAGGCTCCTTCCCAATACGCATTATCTGCCTGCAATCCGTAAAATTCCTGCTTATTAATCAAAGGCTCGATCCGGTAAGTCAGTTTTCCTTTCTTCGGATGATCCACTTCAATTTTCACGGTTGTGGGATAAGTAAGACCGGTCTTCGGGCTCGTCCATTCCTTTTCCTCCAACCACGAAAAACGATCTGCGTAGACACCATCAACCTCTCCCTCATGGTCTATCCAATACACCGCTGACCACGGGTCACTCCCACCATCTTCCTTCCGTAACCGGTAAGCTTTGACCTCGGTCCCGTCAAAGAGTTGCATGCATGTCCAATCCCACCCGGCGAGCCCATCGCCCAACTGGCTTGAGGAAATTTCATGATCCATCCAGGCTTCCCCTTTCACCTTTAATTCTTTCCCCTGATACAAAAGCATGCCGGTTGCTTTGAGTCGCGTATAAGACCAATACCAACTTACCGATGCAGGATCATCCCCCTTTCGACTAAGCCCCCTCTCTCCAAAACGGATTATGGGCTTCGCAGGATTAAGCTGTAATTCCAGCCTCCCACCTTTGGGGTATTGAGTAATCAGTGAATGCCCGAAACCATCTTTGGATATTTCAGCCCGAATCCCTGCCACACGAAAGGACATAGTTTGAGAATCAGCCCGAGCCTGCCAACCCTCCCGCATCACCCGTTCGGTATGTAAGTAACGCCCCTCATTCAGATCACTCAATGCACTATGAGCGAGATAGAGTTGCTGGTTCCCAAAGGGTGCCTCTGCCGATTGATTGGATTCCTTGGGATCTCCAGCCAAGCGAAAAACGGTGGACTGAAACCCAAACTTCTCCGCACTTCCCTCCACTTCCAAATGCCCCACCCAGTACCACCACTCCAATCCATAGGCCCGATGTGCTCCATGATCCCTCGGGAACGACGGTTTGTAATCAGGCGTAGGCACGAGATAACCTTTTGCAGAATGTCTGGGAGGCTGAATCCATTCTCCGTGGAGGGTTGCCAATAAGGTTACGGTAAAAAGTAAGGGTACAATCTTCATCTTCTTCTCATTCTCCAAAAAGTCGCCGAACACACTCCCGATGCAAACCCAATCAAAACAAGCAGAAATCCAAAAAGCAGGATTTCCCCGACAGGAATAGTCCAAAGCAGGGTCCATCCGAACGACTGCACATTAATCACAAAAATTAACAACCAGCCCATCGCCAGTCCGGCAATGACTCCGCTCACCCAAGCCGCCAGGCCGATTCCCCCACCCTCCAATCCGGCGGACAGGATGAAACGGGAAGTGGAAAAGCCGAGATGTTTCAAGGTCTGCCAGGTCTGCGTGGATTCATCAAAAATCGATAGTAAGCCCAGCAGCAAACCGGCAAAAGCAACCACCAGTCCGATAATACTCAAGGCATGTGTCGCCTGAAAAGTCTGTTCAAATATGCCAATAGCTACATCTCTAAGTTGCTTCTCATCGCGCACATCCAGTCCCGGGTAAGCCAGGCTCAAACGATCCCTTGTTTCCTTGACCTGATCAGCATCTGTAAGATAAAGGCTCGCATTAACCGGCCGGTCCGTGCCCACCCAGTCCACCCATTTGTCTTGATCGACTGCCGCCATTCCAAACTCATTTCCATAGTCACAAAATATACCAAACGGGGAGATTTTCTTTTTTCCTGCAGGGGTATCTAACTCGACCACGCCCCCGTTAAGAACCTCGAATCTTCTGGCAAACGTTTCACTCACCAAGGCAGCTTCCGCCCCATCAATCACTTGAAGCTCGCCCGGTTTCTTCAACCAAATCTGCCGGGCTTTCTCACTCCAATGCTCCAGGTCGACTCCCGCAAGCACCGTAATCCCCTTTGCTGGCTTGGCATAGCAAATCCTCATAACATCTGCATATTCAATATTGGGATCTTCCAGGAGTTCTTTCATCACCACAGGATCAATCCCGTTCAAACTACCCGCCCCCGTTACCCCGCTCTCAGACACATAAA
>PATX01000032.1 GCA_002713685.1 Opitutia bacterium
CGATACTCTCCGATGTGGAAGTGATTAGCATGGACCAAATCCAGGAAGTATTTGAAAGATTCGTAAAAAGCGATAGATAAATAAACTCCGTTACCGATATGAAAAGTATCTCTGCAGCCTAAATGTCCAAAAAGCAAAGTAATTTCCCTGTCACCAAGTCGTGCAAACCCATGCCCCCCCAAGGAACAGAAGATTGGATCATCTGGGCAGCCTGGGCGGATCGAATTACCTTCGAGGAAATTTATAAAATTACCGGAAAAAAAGAGTCTGATGTAATTCGGATCATGAGAAAGAATCTAAAGTCATCCAGTTTTAGAAAATGGCGTGCTCGGGTTAGCCAAGTAAGTCACAAACATCGAAAAAAATTTAAGGCGTTTAGGCTGGATTTAGAAATCAACTAAGCCATAGCTCTCTAACTGCATCTCATGCAAGTTTGTACCTCCGGTGACACAGCTAACCTTTGAGGCGAAATTTCTTTTCCACAGAAGATGCAGGTGCCATAATTTCCCATTTCAAGTCTTGAAATAGCTGATTTGACATCAACAAGCTGACGCTTTTTTCGTCTTCTCATCTCCATCACAAGTTGCTGATCTTGCATAGCCTCCATGCGAGACAATCGACCCAGACCCTTATCTGGTTTAACTGCAGCGGCAGCATCTGTACTTGATTCAAGGTAGTTTTCTACCTCTTGCAAAATTTGCTCTAAGCTGTTGAGGTACTTTTTTTGCATACTTGGATCCATAAGATTTAAGGTTTGTAGAAAAATTTCATGTAAAAACAGGTAATTCTCAAGAATATAGTTCAAAATACTTTTTTGGAAAAATACTATGATAACCTTGAAAAAATCTCCTTTTCAGGACATTAGTAAGAATATGAATAAAATCTTAAGCTCACTACTTTTTCTATTTCTTATCAATTTTCCGCTTCTGGGAGAGGAATGTGCCATCATGTTAGGCGACGAGATTGATCCAGAAGAATTTTCTGAAAGCACAGGTAAGAAGATTTTCTTTTGTTGCGGTTCATGCGTAAAAGCATTCGATGGTGCTGCTGCTTATTACATAAAGGCAGTCCCTGCCCTAGCCAAAAAATTTACCGATGCCGAAAAGAAAAAACTTGGCGTTGATAAAGTTAAACTTCTCGATCAACGAGTTTGCCCCATTTATCCAGAGCGTTTCATCAACCCAAATTCAAAGACCGTTGAATACAAGGGTAAGACAATCTACCTTTGGTCGTCCAGTGCTCAGCGTCGTTGGAAACGTGATCCGGATGCCTACTTCAAGGAAGCTTTCGATAAAGGACATCTCCCCCAGTTTAAAAGTTAAGTACTTTCATTTATTTCAGAAAACCTCGCTCGTGAAAATGGGCGAGGTTTTTTTGTGGGAATTAACCTTTTTCGAGAAACACATAGAAGCTTCCCGAGGTACAACTAATCTCAACTGAATCCGATATACATAAGTTACTTTGACCAATAATTCTTGAACCTCCAATTATTTCACCATCCAGTTCCCATTTTAAACCCTTGGTGCGAACACCAATTGATTCACGAATTGGAAGAATACTTAGGTTTGAACCTTTACGACCATTCAGCTGAAGAGGGCAAGAAGGAGTAACCCGTTGAATCCACTCGCAGTCATCATCAAAGGTAATGTGTAATAATTCATCAGCAACCGATGCAACCAATAGATTAGTTATCAAATGATCCGTTCGTTTGCCTAAACCGCCCAAGATTATTAACTTTTTTAGATTTGTGTTCCCCTTTAGCCAAAGCAACGCCTTCTCAAAATCTGTAGTATCTTGCTCTTTCATTTGAACGAGTTCCACATCAGCGAATTCACTAATAGTATTTTCTGAATCGGGTAGAGAATCCAGATCACCGAGAATGAAATTAGGCACAAGATCTAGACTTGCATTGATAAACGGAAGGATACCACCATCAACGGCAATCGTAACGCTCGCCTCCTCAAATCGCCAACTTAGAAGTTCCTCAGAAGGCGGATTTCCAGCCAGCACCAACAAACAGGTGTCATCCATAAATAATTACTGGAAAAAAGCCTTCTGTTTTTCGGAAACAGGCATCTTCAACTTTTCCATAACTAACATAAAGTCTTCCCAAACTTTTCTTTTACTTGCCTTGCTAGGGTTATGCAGAAGATACGAAGGATGATAGGTTACCATCACAGGAAACCCCGAAACTCCGTTCCATGTTCCCCTTACCTGACTTAGTCTTCTTTTGACATCACGCCCTATCAATCCATCCGTGGCGGTCTTACCAAGAGCCACTATCACCTTTGGTTGAACAATTTCTATTTGAGCCTTGAGGTAAGGTAGGCAAAACTCCAGCTCTTCCTGCCTCGGTGGTCTGTTCCCGAATGCCTGATTGTGTCTGGGGCGCCAATTTAAAATATTGCCAAGGTAGACTTGCTCCCGCTTCAAGCCCATCGCACTAAGTATCTTCATCAACAACTCACCCGCAGGACCAATAAAGGGGGATCCAACTTCTTCCTCTTCCGCACCCGGTACCTCACCACAAAGAAAAAGATCTGCATTTAAATCGCCTTCACCAAAGACTACTTTTCCATTCGGGTTAAGTTCTGCATTACAAGTATCACAGTCTAAAACTTTTTTTTGCAACCACTCCCACCTGCTCTTTTTAGTCCCTTCTGGTAATTCAAAATCGGGAGGTGGCGGAAGAGATTTTGTTTCTATTTCAATATCTTTAGGCGAGGAAACTTGAGAGGAGGTGGGCTCTTCCAGTCTAAAGGGCTCAGGAACATTCGTTCGGTCTCTGGATACTTTATTTTCAGGAACCGGTTTATCTATGAAAGAATTTGGGCTCAGTAAATCTTCCAGGATCCCAAGAGTTTCATCCTGAATAAAAACACGGCTTATTCCTTCGGAGCGCATTCTCGATAATTCTCCAAGCACAGCCTGAGTAGCAACTTGCAGATTCATCGCTCTAAATTTCCTAAAATCGGTAAAGAAAACTTTTCAACATACTTGGCTAAAATATCAAATTCCAGGTTGATCATGTCCCCCACAGTTTTTTGCTGCAGGTTGGTTTTCCCAAGAGTATGAGGAATCAGCCAAATCGCGAAGGAATCCTGTTCCACCTCGCAAACTGTGAGTGAACATCCATCTACTGAGACGCAGCCTTTATCAACCAAATAGCAGGAATACTTTTCTGGTAAAGAAACACGGAAATACAAATTCTTCCCTCTTTCCTCGAATATTTTAACCTCACCTACCCCATCAATGTGTCCAGTTACAAAATGGCCCCCCATTCTCCCGTTTGCAGGGACGGAACGTTCAAGATTAACGAGGTCACCTGTTTTCAGATCACCAAGATTAGTTCTGTTAAGTGTTTCTTCAAGTAGATCAAATTCTCCCTTTTGCCCTCCCTGCTTGCGAAAAGTAAGGCAACAGCCATTGACTGCCAAACTGGCACCCGCCTCGAGGCCATCATTTTCCTCAAAAGGAAGAGATAAGGTTAAGCACCATGATTCCTTTTCTTCGACTAACGATTCTACTTTTCCAACACCTTCTACAATTCCCGTAAACATAGTATGTAAATCAATACGCTTTTTGAGCTAAGTGGAAAGATAATTTGACCTTACGAAACTCAAAACTAACCTGATCGTTGTGATTCAATACACAAAATTTTATTCTTTAAGATCTGCATTGTTTATTCTTTGTTTCTCTTTTCTATCCAGCATGAGTGCCGTACCTTTCCATTCAAAACAGGTACCTCCGGATTCTTACATTGTACTATCCGTAAAAGCCAAAAAACTAATTTCAGAAACCTTTATCAAAGAATCCACGACCTGGACTCCCATCCTGAATGACTGGAGTAATTCAAAACCTGAACTTCTGGAGTTTTTTATAGACCCAAACTCAAGTGGTCTAAACTTATGTCATCCAATTCATTTTTTCTCCACCCTCAAAGGCCCCCAAAAACCCGATATAATTATCGGTATGCTTGCTTCCGTAGGAAATACGGAACGTGCTGAATCCTCCCTCTCTGCCATCGCTGAAAATTTTAATATCCAAAAGAAACCAAGTTCATTTGCTCGTTTCGGTAGTGATAAATTACCTTATGAATTTGGGCGCAAAGACAATTTCGTTTATTTTATCGCTGTTATCAGCAGGTCAAATCAAGCAGGAAGATTGCCAAACGATGTCTACCTGGACGAGATCATTGATTCTCTCCTTCGAAAGAATTCATCAACAAAAATGCCTGCCACTTTAAACAGTCATTTCTCTAAACTAAAAGATATTTCTCTATATTTGGATGGCACCGGTTTAGTCCGTCTCGCTGAGGCTTTTTGGCCTAGCAACCAATGGCATAGTGCGGCACCCCTAATTGATGTCATCACCAATCGTTCGGTCGGTGTTTACGCTCAAGCCAAAAGCGGTTCCCTCAAAGTGGAGGCAACAAACCTGTTTGAAACCAAATCACCCGATGCAAATCGATCTCACTCAAATGAAGAAGCCATCGAGTTGATATCTGGTGACTCGCCTTTAATTGCACAGTTTAACTTTGACCTGACTCAACTTAGAGAAGCTGGTACAAATTGGTTTGAGAAAAGTCTGAATGCCTTAACTGGGGGAAGAATCGATCTCTCCTTCAAAATCCCCGGTTTTAATTTAACTGCAGAAGAACTTGTCAATGCCCCCGATGGGAATTGGGTATTTGGACTCGGTGGATTTAATCCAGTTACCATCCCCCCAAGCGAAAGGTTACCCTCAGGCGAAGTCCTGCTTAATCCGATTTTAGCAAGCGGCTTTGGGATTAAAAATCAGGAAACAAAGAAAAAGTTTTCTACAGGAATGGAAACATCCAACATTCTTTCTTCGATTCTCAGCATGAGAGGAATCGAGGTTATCGAAAAAGAAAGTCACCTATGGTTCGTAAGCCCCGAGTATGTGAGAGAAATTCGTTTTAACAGACCGCTTCGCACATTACCCGAAGCAAGGAAGAAATTTCTTACATCCCACGACCTCGCTATTGACCTGAAGGTTCTTCCACTCACCCACTCCATTCGTCGAAACCGCAATCTGCCTTATGATTATTTCAAGATACTTGACTGGATCGAAAACCTTAAAAATGTCAGGGTTTTCTCGCAGGATAATTCACTAAATTTTCAATTCCGAATGCATGACGCAAAGGCAAATTCATTCCATACAATTCTTGATTTTATAGGACAGGAAATAATTGATCGTCGGAATGCCAACCTCTACCAGGCAATTGCACAGAATGATTTTCAGTCATTACAGCAAGCAGTACAGATGGGTGCCCTGATCAACGCTAATGATCATTTTGGTCACTCCCCACTTCACTACGCTGCTTACAAAGGGAACGCAGGCTTTGTTGATTTCCTCTTACGAAATGGAGGTAATCCGAACGCCCAAAGTAAGCACCTTTCCACTCCCCTCCACAGTGCTGCCTGGGGCAGAAACCTGAAAGTAGCTGAAATTTTGCTTGAAGATGGGGCCGATGTGAATGCCAAAACTGATGAGGGTGAAACGCCGGCAATGACCGCGGCTCTTCGCGGAGAAAAGGACTTAATTGAAATCCTCTTTTCATTGTCAGCCGACCCTCATGCTACAGATGTTCATGGTTCCAATCTCTATGATCTTGCTTCAGCGGGAGGTCACCTTGAGATTCTTAAAATCCTTGATTCCTTAAAAGTTAAAAATAATCATCCCTTTCATTCGGCAGCAGGTATGGGAGACTTTAAGACTATCAAAAAAATGATCATGAATGGAAGGTCCATTAACGAAAAGGATTCATTTGGAGCGACCCCACTGATCATCGCTACCGTTTCAGGTAAAGTGGATATTGTGAAATTTCTCCTCAACAAAAAAGCAGACCCAAAGATTACAGCCAAAGATGGCTATTCCATGATGCATGCTGCCGCTTTTTCAGGAAAAAAAGAACTTGTGCAGCTTGCATATATTCTCGGACTCGACGTAAATGCACGCTATGGGAAAGACGGAGTAACGCCTGTGGATGTAGGCGAAGATTCTAGTGAGGCGATGCCATACTTAGAATCTTTAGGAGGTAGAAGAGGCTGGGAATTGGGAAGAATTCCAAGGAAAAAATTAATTTTAAAGCCTACCCAAAAGCATTAGCTCACGACCTTTTTGAGACAATTGCCTGTCCACTGTTTTTGCCTCAGGTACCCATTCATTCAGTAAATTCCAGTAACTAGATGAATGATTCATGTGCTTCAAATGGGCCAGTTCATGAAACAGCACATATTCTCCAATTTCGTAATCCAAAAGTAGGATTCTCCAATTTAACGAAATAACTCGTTGAGATGAACAGGAACCCCAACGAGATTTTTGATTCCCAACTCTAACTTTACTATAACTGACTCCGACTTTTCGACTAGAAACCTCAAGCCGTTTGGGTAAATAAACGCGAGCCAAATTGATTAAAAAACATAGGATGGAACTCTCCCTGTCCTGATTTTCAGGAAAAGATACCTCGATTGAATCGGCGGTTAACTGATGAATGGTTTTATTTCGTGATCCCAAAAAGTCGAAAAATAAATTCCTTGGACGGCTATCAATCCAAACTTGAGGTTGGTCTGAGAAGAACTCCTCCAAGCAAGAGTGCCTCGGCATTTCGCGGGTTTTTTCCTTAATCCACAGGGTTTTACTTCTAAGAAATCTTTTTGCTTCCGTGACACTTCCTCGAGTAGGAATATTAAGGAGCACTTGATTACGAGATATAATCCGCAATGAGACTCGTCTCGACCGTCGATTTCTTTTGATCAAGCAGCAAACTTCCCGACCTTCAAAACTCAGGGTTTTAGATTCGATCAGATTATTATCTGACATCATAAAATAGAGCTATGCTAGAGCTTTCTCCACCTCTTTCATTTGTTTTGAGGCAAAACTGCGCAGACTCGCCTCCGGATCCAGTCCAGATTTTCGGCAAGCAGCAACCAATTCAAAAAGTGCTCTTCCTGCCTTTTCTTCATCCAAGTCTTTGTATAACAAATCGATTTTCTTTTCAGTCAGGGTCATCTTTGTATGGACATTTGCTTTCTCCGCTCTTTTGTAAATATCATAAGCAAATAGCAAAGCCGGTAAACGCGGAGGCAGCTTTTTAAAAATAGAGGAATTATCACCCGACTCACCCTTTTGTTTTTTTTCTTCAGCCTTCACCTGTTCCCAACGATCGACCACTTGATCGGCCTGATCGATAGTGCCTTTTTCATCCCCAAAAACATGAGGGTGCCGCCTGACCAGCTTATCGCTTATTCCCTTGGCAATATCTTCCATGTCAAAATTACCATTTTCTTTGGCAATTTGTGCGTGAAAAACGACCTGAAGAAGTAAATCTCCAAGCTCTTCCTCCAAAAGCTCAATATCTTTCTCATCTATAGCCTCTAAAGTCTCAGAGACTTCCTCTACTAGACAGCGGGTCAATGTTTCATGCGTTTGCTCCTGGTCCCACGGGCATCCTTCAGGGCTTCGCAGATGGGCCATAATTTCCATTAGTCGTTGTAATTCGCTCACAGTCTGACATTCTGCTTTTATCTCATGCATCTGGCAATGAATTCTAACATAACTAGCTAATTCTCTTACAATACATGGATAAACTCGATGAAATCATGGAGTGGAAGCGAAAAGAAATTGCTCCCAAAATAAGACCTGTATCTGAGAGAGAACTAACTCAACTTGGAGAAAGGCTTCAGGGTAAGACTACCTTTTTTGATGCTTTAGCCAAGCCGGATGAATTATCCATCATTGCTGAAATTAAACGTAAATCCCCCTCAGCCGGAACGATTTCAGAAAACGCTTCGTCTGTCGATCAGGCAAGAATCTACCAGAATGCCGGTGCGGATGCCATGTCAGTTCTCACAGATGATAAATTCTTTGGAGGGCAGATGGAGGATCTTTGGGAGGTTAATCAATTTCTATCCGAACACCAGAGGGACACTCCCACAATTCGTAAAGATTTCATGATCGAACCGATCCAGGTTTTGGAAGCCGTGGAGGCCGGGTCACAAGCGATACTTTTAATCGTAAGGGCACTGACTGACGAAGAACTTGCAAGGCTCAGGGATTGTGCGGATGCTGCAAACATTGATTGCCTGTACGAAATTCACACGGAAGCTGAGCTCGAAAAAGCGATTTCCCACAATCCCAAAATCTTGGGGGTAAACAATCGGGACTTGGCCCGCTTCGTAACTGATCTTTCCGTAACCGAAGAATTATTCCCTCTCATTCCTGAGGGTATCATCAAGGTAAGTGAAAGTGGTATCCTCTGCCCCGAAGATGCCTGGCGGGTGGAAGATGCCGGTGCCGATGCGGTTCTTTGCGGAGAAGCCCTGATGCGAGCCGATGATACTGAATCCTTTATTGCAGAGATGAAAGGATTGGCGGAATAAATTTTATTCCGCCCTTTTTACTATGCCCCTGAGTCCATCCGAGACCACGACCCTTTTGGATGCCCTCGGGCATCTTCCCAAGAAAAAACTCGGTCAGAATTTTCTTATCGATGGAAACATTGTGGAAAAATCATTACAGTTAGCCGATCTGCCTGCTTCCGGCAATGTGGTTGAAATTGGCCCCGGACTTGGAACACTCACTCGAAAACTTTTGGATGCCGGGCAGACCGTTCATTCGGTTGAAATCGATTACCGACTCGCAGAAAATATTGAGGAAACCGAAACTGAAGCCATCAACCAAGGTAAGCTATGCCTCACCAGAGCGGACGCAGTCAAGCACCCCCTGGGTTCACTACCTGAGTCGGTCTCCGAATATGCCATAGTCGCTAACCTACCTTATGCGATCTCATCCGCCTGGCTCGAATCCGTACTCAATACAGAGAGACTTCCCCGAAAGATGGTCTTGATGATGCAAAAAGAAGCAGTCGAGAGAATCTGGGCACAACCTGGAACCAAAGAGTACCATGCCCTCAGCATTTTTATCTCAAACTCTTATGAACTTACCGAAAAACATGCCGTTTCCAGACAATGTTTTTACCCGGCTCCAGCCGTTGATTCGATGCTCATTAGAATGGACTTAAAAGAGGGTGCATTTTTATTTCCTTCTCCTGTTCGGGCACTGATTCGAAAAATTTTTACACAACGAAGAAAGCAGCTTGGTTCTCTCGCGAAAAAAGAAGATCAAAATAACAAAGAGATTCTTCTTTCATGGCTTGAGCAAAGTGAATACCCCTCCTCATCACGGCCAGAACAAATTCCACCTGAAGAATGGAAAAGGCTCGGAGAATTATTCGCTACTGTGGATTAGGTAGTCACGCCGGCACCACAGCACTTCTTATATTTTTTGCCGTTCCCACAGGGACAAGGATCATTTCGTCCAACCTTTGGAGCCTCTCTCACCACCGGGGTGGCAATTTTTGGAGCTTCTGATTTCTGTTGTGCAGCAGCGGGACCGCCCTGCCCTCCCTTAAAATTATCAAAACCGGCATTTCCGGATTCAGGGCCCGTCGTCTTGGCCACCCCGGAAAGAGAGGAAAGCATATTTTCAAAAGCAGCCAAGTTTGTGGATGAACGGAATAAACCTGTACACACTTCTGACCTCATTCCGCCCATCATCTCTTCAAACGCACGGAATGCTTCATTTTTATATTCACTCAGTGGATCTTTTTGTCCATACCCACGAAGGCCAACACTTCTTCTGAGCTCCTCCATTTCGGTGAGATGGTCCTGCCAATGCACATCCACTGCATTTACCACCACATATCTCTCGAGGGATAGAATTTGATCGGGATCTTCCAGTTTTCTTTTTGCACTGTAGGCGGTTTTTATTTTCTCAAATAAATGCTCACGGGCTTCTTCGAAAGATTTCCCCGTAAAGTCTTCAAGTTTGACTGACAATGGGAAAGTTACATTCACCCAGGAAGCAATTAGCGATTCAAACTGTGGCATCTGGTTCGTATCCTCCACGCCAAATTCCTCCAGTGGAACGGTTGCAAGACGACTATCCAATTCCTCTTCGACCAATTCAAAAATGATCTTGCTTGGCTCATCTTCAAGTAACACATCATTACGAATCGAATACACAATTTCTCGCTGTCGGTTTAGCACATCATCGTATTGAAGAAGCCTTTTACGGATCGAATAATTTTGCTGTTCCACCTTCTTCTGCGCATTTTGAATAGACCAGTCTAGGGTTCCATGCTCCAGCATATCATCATCGCCAAAAGATTTTTCAAGCATCTTGGCAAGGGCTCCCTGGTTGGCAAAAAGCCTCATCAAATCATCTTCCAGGGAAACATAGAACCTTGATCCGCCCGGATCTCCCTGACGGGCACAACGACCACGCAACTGGCGATCAATTCTTCGCGACTCATGTCTCTCGGTTCCCAGAACCAAAAGGCCGCCAAGTTCTTTCACACCCTCTCCCAGTTTAATATCCGTACCACGGCCTGCCATGTTCGTGGCGATAGTCACAGCTCCTTTTTGACCTGCCTGTGCGACGATTTCCGCTTCCTTTTCATGAAATTTAGCATTCAATACCGTGTGCCGTATATTGGCACGTTTAAGCATACGACTAAAAACTTCGGAAGACTCCACTGAAGCTGTTCCGATCAGCACAGGCTGTCCCTGTTTGTTGGCTTCAAACAAATCTTCCAACACCCGGTTAAATTTTTGCCTTCTACCCTTGAACATCAGATCGTTTAAATCTTCCCGGACACAGGGACGATGTGTGGGGATAACCATCACACCCAAACGGTAAATATCATGAAATTCACCGGCTTCCGTCTCCGCCGTACCGGTCATTCCCGCCAGCTTGTCGTACATCCGAAAATAATTCTGAATGGTGATGGTAGCGTAGGTTTTGGTCTCTTTTTCGATTTGAACATTCTCCTTGGCTTCCACCGCCTGGTGTAAGCCATTACTCCATCGACGCCCCGGCATCAGACGGCCGGTATTCTCATCCACAATCATTACCTTCCCCCCCTGTACAACATATTGCTTATCTTTTTCATACAAGCCATATGCCTTAAGCAACTGGGAGATGGTATGGATCCGCTCACTCCTTACCTGAAAGTCACGCTCAGCGTTTTCTCGCTCTCTTCGCTTATCGTCATCGGACAAATCATTTTTCCGATCAATATCCACATACAGAGTCGCAAGATCCGGGATTACAAAACCATCGGGATCACTGGGACTGATTAAGGATCTTCCCTTCTCAGTAAGATCGGATTGCTGATTTTTCTCATCGATCACATAGAGAAGTTCTTCCTTCAGGTTATAAGCTCGTTCTTTGTTGTAATCAGAATTCATATCCAGATCAAACTTCTCAAACCTCTTACGAATTGCTGCATCTTCCATCATTCGCATAAATTGACGATGCGTGGGCATTCCCTTTTTTACCTGAAAGAGTTTGGCCGTAGCCTCATCAGCAGTTTCATCGTCCAGGTCCTCTTTCGCAAATGCACGCTTGGCCTCTTCGGCCAACTGGTTGCACTGCTTGAGCTGTCCGTCAAAAAGCTTGGTCACCAAAGGCTTCATTTCCATAAAAGGAAGTGGATGATCTTCCCGCATCGGCCCGGAAATAATTAAAGGTGTACGTGCCTCATCGACCAAAATGGAATCCGCCTCATCAATAATGCAGAAAAAATGATCCCGTTGGACCTGGTCATCAATACAGGTGGCCATGCCGTTGTCCCGTAGATAATCAAACCCAAACTCGGAAGCCGTACCATAGGTGATATTCTTATTGTACATCTCGCGACGCTCAGCAGAAGGCATGCTATTTTGAATACACCCAACCGTGAGCCCCAAAAATTCAAACAGGGCTCCCATCCAGTGGGAATCCCGGCGGGCGAGGTAATCATTGACGGTGACCAACTGGCAGTTTTTACCACTCAGGGCATTCAGGTACAGAGGACATGTCGAGACTAGCGTCTTTCCTTCCCCGGTGGCCATTTCCGCAATGTATCTTTCGTGAAGCGCAATACCACCAATCAATTGCACATCATAATGCACCATCTGCCATTCAATCGGATGATCGCAGACAGAGACCGTTTGTCCACACATGCGACGAGCGGCATTTTTGACAGTGGCAAAAGCTTCAGGCAATAAATCATCCAAGCTTTCTCCTTTCTCAAAACGACCCATAAATTCCTGGGTCTTAGCCTGTAATTCCTCGGTACTGAGTGAATGGTATTCCTTTTCAATCTCATTGATTTTATTAACCAACGGGGCACACTTTTTAAGGAACTTTTTATGGTGTCTTCCCTTGAGGGACTTTAAAATAGACTGAACTGGGCTGAATAAATTCATAAAAGTAAGAATTTTTATTCTTTAATAATTTCTCGAAAGTAAGGAATCGTACGGTCCAACCCAGTGCTCAATTCAACGACTGGGTTCCAGGACAAAAGTTTTTGAGCAAGCGAAATATCCGGTTTTCTCTGGGTGGGATCATCAGATGGCAAAGGTTCTTCGGTTAGACTCGATTCGGTATCCACTTTATCGAGAACTGCTTCCGCAAGTTGTTTAATCGTAAATTCTATTGGATTCCCCAAG
>PATX01000033.1 GCA_002713685.1 Opitutia bacterium
AAGATTACAGAATAAAAAAGACTTAAGATAGCATAACCTATTCGCATACGAATTGTGTAAATTTATAGCGGAAAATAACCTACTAGCAATAGAATAATGCTTAGAATATAGCGCAAAATGCATTTCTTGTTATTATTTGATCTAAATTTATGATGGTTTGTGTATCAAGTTTTCAAGCAGTTTTATTTTCACTACAAAAAAACCTGCCCGAAAAAAAGGCAGGTTTTTTTAATGAACTTACTAATTTTGTTCTAAACTAAGCAATTTTTAGTTTAAACAGTTCCGATTCCTTATTTGCAGGAATTAAAACGCTTAGTATTCCCTCTTCCAGTCTTGCTTTGGATTTATCAGTCTCCAGGTTTTCGGGCAAAGATACTTGGATGTGGAGATTTTTATTTTGAAATAAACCACCGGTAGGTTTTTCTTTGCCGTGTTCTGCTTTTAGTTCGATTTTGCCCTTTTCAATGGCGAGTGAAAGATCAGATTTTTTCCATCCCGGCACAAGGAATTCAATGCGCAATTGATCGCCTTCGTCTTTGTATCTAACTTTTTGATCTGCACATCCAAAACTGTGTGAAGAAGTTTGCGAAAAAGGGACGCAAGTTTCCCCCCTGCTGAGCAGTGAAAAAAGGGAATCAAAGGGATTCCCAAACGGACTGATTTCATATTTGTCATTTATTTTCATGGTATTTTCCTTTGGTTAAGAGTTAATTTCCTATAGTTTTGCAACTCTTATACCAAAATTTAAGTATTGATAATCATGCATTTATGTAATTTATTGTTTATCATTAGTGACGGAAGTGCACACTGATAGGGTGCCCGTAGATCATGAGAGACAAATTGACTCAATTAAGGCAAGGGTTGAACTGATAAATTTATATTCTTTAGGGGAAAGAAACCTGATTAAAAATCAGGAAGATTTAATTCTTTTCGTATGGAGCGAGTTTTCAAGAGGCATTCCTCGGTGGAATCTCCCATTATCGTGATATGTCCCATTTTCCTACCTTGTCTGGCCTTTCTTTTGCCGTATAAATGGAGAGAAGTACCTTTCATTTCGAGGATTTTTTCCCAATCGGGTGGAGTGATTTCATCTTTCCATATATCACCCAATAAATTCATCATAATAACGGGAGACACGAGTTGCGTTGAACCAAGGGGAACTCCGCAAACAGCCCTCGCCTGCTGCTCGAATTGGGAACAGTGGCAGGCATTAATTGTGTGATGCCCTGAATTATGAGGGCGGGGGGCAAGTTCGTTCACTATCAACCTGCCATCAGATGAAATGAAAAATTCAACCGCAAGCATTCCCACATATTCTAATGTATTGGCTATTGCCAATGCAGTTTCTCTCGCAATTTTTTGATAGTTTTCAGCAATTCTTGCTGGAGCAATCGAAAGATCAAGAATGTGATTTCGGTGAATATTTTCAACAGGATCGTAATGAACCATTTTGCCTTCAGGATTTCGGGCAACAAGAACAGATAATTCTGCCTCTAAAGTGATACATTCTTCGATCACTACTCGGCTACCCTCGAATTGTTTCCAGGCATCTTCGATGTCTGTTGCGGAAAGCTTTGCAGGTAATCTGAGTTGGCCTTTCCCGTCGTATCCAAATTCAGCAGTTTTGACGATCACAGGGGAATTGATTTTACTTAGCCCTTCAGCAAAGGAATCAAGGTCGTGAGCTAAACTGAAATTGGCACAACCAAAGCTATTTTCTGAAAGAAATCTTTTTTCTCTCTCTCGATGTTGGCAGATCGAAATTGCATGACTTCCAGGGCGTAAAGGAATTCTATCCTCAACTTGTTTAAGGGTGTCGATCGGAAGATTCTCAAATTCAACAGTGGCAACCCGAACCGAATTTGTAAATTCCTCCATTGCATCTGAATCATCAAAAGACTGATCTATTATTCGATCGGCAGTGCTTGCTGCACCTGAACGATCACCTCCTGTCCAAGCCAAAACATGAAAGCCCATTTTTCTTGCGGATAGGGAGAGCATCCTTCCCAGTTGCCCTCCACCCAATACGCCGATCCAAGCGTCTTTTCCAGAATTCATCTGATTGTTAAGCAGGTGGGAGTTCGTTATTTTCGATCTTTTCCTTTTGCTGCGCTCTGAATTCTACTAATTTTCTGGAAAGATCGTCATCACCATTTGCGGCAAGCATGGATACGGCAAAAAGAGCGGCATTGGTGGCACCGGCCTCACCTACGGCGAAGGTTGCGGTGGGAACACCCGCCGGCATTTGTACGATGGAAAGCAAGGAGTCCACTCCATTGAGTGTTCTAGATTTAACGGGTACTCCAAGGACAGGTAGTGTCGTCATGGATGCGGTCATGCCGGGCAAATGAGCGGCTCCGCCTGCACCAGCGATGATACATTTTAGGCCGCGATCTTCTGCTGTGGTTGCATATTGATAAAGCAAATCAGGCGTGCGATGGGCACTAACCACCTTAGCCTCCCAGGCAATTCCAAATTCAGAAAGTGTTTGGGTGGATTTCTCAAGGGTGGGCCAATCGGATTGGCTTCCCATAATAACACCGACTACAGGTGAATCATTATTAGACATTTATTTAGTTGATAAGAAGCCATCCGTTTCAAGCAAGTTCATTCATGAAAATTAAAAGATTCTCTATTTTGATTCGAACTGAATAAAAGGAGGTCATTGCAAGTAAGTAATTATTTTCATTGATTGATATCCCACTCCCTTACTAGCATGAATAAAATTACTTTGCCTATGAACAGCTCATTGACCGTCCGCTTTTGCTTATTGATGTTTTTCCAGTTTTTTATCTGGGGTGTCTGGTATGTCCCAATGTGGTCGTACCTTGGGACGCTAGAAGTGGAAGCAAGCCTTCGAGGAACTGCATATGCTGCCACAGGGGTAGCTGCCATGATTTCCCCCTTTATTGTGGGGATGATAGCAGATCGCTTTTTTGCCACACAGAAAGTCTTTGGTGTACTGCACCTTTTAGGTGGAGTTTTTCTGTATCTTGTGGGTCAGGCAAATGATTGGAATGAGTTTTACCCCTTTCTGCTGCTGCACTTGATCTGTTATATGCCGACATTGGCCCTTTCTAATTCGTTGTGTTTTCAGAATATGGAAGATCCTCAAAGTCAATTTCCCCCGATTCGCACCCTTGGCACAATCGGATGGATTGCATCTGGAATTTTGGTGGGGAGTAGTTTCTTTTTTGAGAATCAATTTCATGCAATGTGGCCAGCCTTCCTTGGAGGAGGCGTTCCGCCAACTGAATGGACTTCCATATCGATGACATCGCAACCGTTTATGATCGGTGCAGGGGTATCGATTCTTCTTGGGTTATATTCTTTTTCTCTTCCGAATACTCCTCCCAAATTAAAAGGAAAAAAAGTGACCCCTGCTGAAGTATTGGGTTTGAAAGCACTGGCTTTGATGAAGGATAAATCCTTTGCCGTTTTTATTATTTGTTCTTTTTTACTCTGCATCCCTCTTTCTTTCTACTTCCAGTCTGCCAATGGTTTTCTAAAAGAAATGGGAGTCGCAAATTCCGAGGGAGTGCTCACCCTGGGGCAAGTTTCTGAGATCTTTTTTCTTCTGCTAGTACCTTGGTTTTTCCGTAAACTAGGAGTCAAGAAAATGCTTTTGATTGGGATGGCATTTTGGGTTCTACGATATGTTCTATTTGCTCAGGCAACACCGGAGGCACACATTCTTCTTTATCTTGGAGTACTTTTCCATGGTATTTGCTACGACTTTTTCTTTGTAACCGGACAACTTTATGTGGATAAAGCTGCCCCTGATGACATTCGCTCAAGTGCTCAAGGTTTTATTGCTTTTGTTACTCTTGGTGCAGGAATGTTTGTGGGGGGAATCCTCAATGGTTGGTGGAACAGTAAGCAATCAGTCGAAGGGTCTTTAAATTGGGAAAATGTATGGTACTTTCCCGCCGTACTTGCGGCGGTGGTACTTGTCATTTTCTTTCTTACCTTCAAAGATAAGGATACAGTGTAAGGCACAAACCTTTGCAGGTTGTGCTTTTGCGTCTGGGGTAGATTACTTCAGGCAGGCATTAGTTTGCCCACAGATTCTATCTCATCCAAAACGGATCGAACTTCGGATCTAAGTGTTTGGATTTTAGCTTTTGATAGATTAATTTTTGTTTTAGCTGCTTCCTGCAGTTCATTCGTAACTTCGGTTAACCTTTCGCTCAAGTCTTCGAGAGTAGAAAGTGCCTGAACAACGAGTTCGTTTGCTGAATCCGTGATTGACTCCTGAAAAATAGTAATTTGGGAATGCAACTGTTTTTTGGTTTCTTTGGTCTCAGCTAAGAGGATTCTTTCTCTGGGTACGCGTTTAAGTGCACCAGTAAGACCAAATTTCGAAAGAGTCCAAATAATCCATTTGGAGGGATCCAACTGCCAGGGTTTCACACCATTGCGATAATCCCATTGAAACTCGTGATGATAGTTGTGATATCCTTCACCCATAGTGAAAATTGCGGCGATCCAACTATCTCTTGCACTGTGGCTGGTTGAGTAGGGGCGCTTCCCGATCATATGACAAAGGGAGTTGATGCAAAAAGTAGCGTGCTGAACCATCACAACGCGGGCAACCCCCGGAATTAGTAATCCGCCAAGTGCACCTGCTGTGGCAGTCAGATTACCTGTGTAAACTGCGTAGATGTAGCCAATAAGTGCGGGTAATCCGAAACTCATGAGGAAGGAAAGTGGATGTACGAATAGATGCTGGAAATAAATTAGCTTATCCTTTTTTAGGTCTTCCACATTATCGAGAGGTGAAACGGGCTTTAACTTGAACATCAGCCATCCCATGTGTGCCCAGAAAAATCCTTTTGAGATATCGTAGGGGTCATCATCAGTATCGACATGTTTGTGATGTCTCCGGTGTTCCGAGCTCCACCACAGGGCCGAGTTTTCGAAGGCCGCCGCTCCAAAAAGTAGAACATAGAGTTTTACAGGCCATTTGGCCTGAAATGCCTTGTGGGAAAAAAGCCTGTGGTATCCCACCGTGATGCTCATTCCAGTTGAAATGTAGAAGTATAAAAATACCGCGAAAATAAACCAGTCCCACCCAAAGGTCCAAAAATACCAAGGGACAGCAGTTACTGTTAATAGAGCGGTGGTTATCAAAAAACCGCTTGTTACCCATTCAACTCGATTAAAAGGTATGTTCTTAAACATGAGTTTATTATACCAACAATCCCCAAAATAACGAATACAAAATTTGTTGTCATTTGAAACTCCTTGAGAATGTAAAATTTCACTTGTCGAATGAGGTTCAATCGTTTGAGATATAGAAATTCGATTAAAACTTAGTCACCAACAAAACTCATTGAACTAATTATTATGAAATTCACAAAAATTCTTACCGCACTATTGCTTACTTTCGGAATTCTGTTTGCCTCCGGTTGCTGGGTTACCAAAACTGGTACTTATATTAAAGACAAAAGCAAAAGTGCTTATTCCTCGACAAAATCTGCTCTTGGTTTTGACGAAGAATAATAAAAGATAATTAATCTATTTTTGCCCATGAAACTTTTCCTCTCATTATTTCTTACTCTTTCAATCTCCTCTCTTTTTGCCAAGCATCACGAGATTTTGCATCTTCCCGGCAATGATGATCCGGAAAAAGGGAAGACAATCGTTTTGGTTGCAGGGGATGAAGAGTATCGGACAGAGGAAAGCATGCCTATGTTGGCGAAAATTCTATCCCAAAAACATGGGTTTGAGTGCAAGGTTCTATTCCCATGGGATAAGACCGGAAAATATATAGATCCCAACAACCAGGAGGGAGTTCGTGGTTGGCATCATCTTAATGACGCCGATCTCATGCTTATTGGAACTCGCTTTCGTCGTCCTTCTGCGGATGAAGCCAAGCATGTTGCTGATTTTCTCAATGCCGGGAAACCGATCATTGGTATTCGCACTTCTACGCATGCTTTTACCGGTAGCGGAAAATTTGGTGATGAAATTTCCTATGGCCAGTTTGGACCTCTGATCATGGGGGAAGGCTGGGTGAGTCACCACGGAAGACATAAGGTTGAAGGTGCTCGCGGGATTGTTGAAACAGCAAATGCAGCTCATCCTATTTTAAAAGGAGTGACCGATGTATTTGGGCCATCTGACGTATATGGGATCAAGCGTTTGACAAACGAAGATACAATTCTGATGAGAGGTGCCGTTACGGCTACCCTTGCTCCCGACTCTTCATTTGTGGATTCCAAAAATGATCCGATGCAACCGCTCGCCTGGTTACACCCATACACGGCTCCCAACGGTAAGAAAGGAACTACCTTTTGCACCACAATGGGAGCTTCCGTTGATCTTGTGAGTGAAGACCTTCGTCGCCTGATCGTGAATGCAGCCTTCTTTTTGACAGGTCAGACCGTTCCTGACCACGCGGATGTCGCCTATGTGGATCCTTTTTATCCATCTTTTTATGGATTTATTCGTGACAAGGAACACTGGCCTTCCCTTGACATGCAACCAAAGGATTATGGATTGGGTAAATATCCCTCGGCACCTGAACCTAAAGGGTCCCCACAATGGGACTATCGGGATTTTCCGAAAAAATGAGTCAGTTTTTCTTTTCTACCGATAGGTTGGAATCTTGATTTAATTCTTCCCGAGTTTTATCAGCGAGTTTTTCATATCGCTTCGCCTCCCTTTGGTAAATCGTAAGCATGTGTCCTTGATTTCGTAGGGATGGAATACCCTTGTGGGTTGAAGATGTGAAGGGCGGACTCAATCTCTGCAAATCAGAAAGTTTTTGGTAATGTCGTGCCTTTGATTCATAAAATTCAACCTTTTGCTGAGTAGATTTCGTTTGGTGATTTGAACAACCTGTAAGCGAACAGAAAATTACAGCTGATCCTCCAACTAAATTTTTCAGTCTACCAATGTGCAGGCACAATCTACTCGATCGGAACGCCTGCCTTGCTAAGTAAATCTTTTGCATTTTCAACCGATATCCTACCAGAAGGAAGGGGGAAGCCAAGAGTATCGCCATTGGGCGTGAAACCGTCGCCATCTAAATCTACAAAAATCGGATTATTGTAGGCACAGGGTTGAATTCCTGCCTGTCCACTGCTTCCGTATCCAATTTTCAGATCTGAATTCGTGCCATAAGCAACCACGATCAGGTGAGCATCTTCACTCAAGGGGATTGAAAGGGTACGGTCAAATTTTACTACACCATCGGAAAACCAGTCTTGATGTGACTTGCGGGTAAAATTGAGGTTTTCAACTGCTCGGCCATTCACCAGTACCTGAATTCGGTCGATATCGATCCAAGAAGGACATTGTACACGAACCTTTAAGTCGATGGAATCATTTGCACGGGCTAGGCCGCCGGAAAGTATTCCGTCAGAGGTAGCAACTTCAAGGTAGGGGCCGGTTGTAAGGATCATCTGGCCTCCTTTGGCTCGGCGGCTAATTTCTCTCCAGTCAATTTTTGAAGGATCATCCGTAGAGCATCGGACATAGGTTCGCCATCCACCGACTCCGTTTCCATGCACTGTATGGGCATCACTTACTGCAATTCCCCATGTTTTCATTCCCCGGTTCAGCATTTGTAGCCAGACGAATTCCCTCACAATATATACCTGTTCACGACTGGCTCGGCGGGAAATTTTGAAAGGGGCCCGGTGGAGAATTTCTGCTGCCCGGTAATTTTCTGTTTCAATGGCATCAATCAAGGAAAGGATACCCGGATATCCACCATCGGGATTATCATCCTTGTTTCGGTCGATAAAGTTTTCGATCATATCGGGGTGGTTAATGTGTATCCATCCGCTTGGGTGATGCCCTGAATGATTTTTGAGATTCAGGGCATTAATTCTCGGATCTTTAGTCCAGGTTGGGGCACCTCCATCCTGGTGATGATGCTTAGGGGTAAGGGGAAAGGCGTTCAAGTGAGGGCCCGATCCCGTAAGTTCCATTCCGGGGATGGTGGAGATTTCATTCACCAGTCCCAAAGATTCGATAGTCGGAGTCCAATCCATGATTCTGTTATGCTCGGTGGTTGGTGCGAATTCGATGTGTTCAGCTGCCAGGTTGATGAGTCGGTCGGGTGTTCCACAGATATTATCTCCACTTGGAGTGGAGTGATTGTGAAAGTCAGTACTTACCCATCCTGGGGTTTTTACCGATCTGGTAAGGGATGTCTGGATTGTCTCAAATTTCCCTTTTTTTACCACCAGCTTTTTTTCAAAATGATCATGCTCGATGCCTCGGGTTACAATGAGATTGTATTTGCCGGGAGCTAAGCCAATCGAAAATTTGCCATTCTCAGAATGGTATTGGTCATTACATCCATGGGCCCGGTCTACAGGTCCAAGTTTGGGACTTTTCGTTCCTTCAATTCCTATAATTTGTGCCTTACAGGGTGTCGGATCACCGTTTTCTTTGGTGATGGAAAAGTGTACACCAGACTGTGCACCCAAAGTCATCTTTTCATTCGTTGTTTCGTTCTTACTGATAACGATTTTTCTATCCAAGTCTTCCCGTCCGTTATCTTTGGCGGTCAGTTGCCATTCGCCAAGGGGAAGAGAAATTTCAACGATTCCTTGGACATCCGGATAAGCCGGGATCGACTTTCCATCTCGTTTGAAATCGACCCGTGCAGTGGAAATAGCATTTCCTTTTGGGTCCGTGAGGCTCAGATATAATTTTCCCACTTCGCCCAACTTAGCCATGGCCCTTCCATAGGCTTGTGCGGGAGATGTTCCCACACAGAGAAACCGTTCAATAATAACCTCTGTACCTGGTTGAAAGGTCTTGGATTTTGGAGGTGTTTTTCCGTCTTCACCCGGAAGCCAAATATAAGCATAGCCACACTTATGGGAAGGATCGACGGAGTCAGCCCATTCCACCAAGCCAAATTTTCCTGATTCACGAAATCTCGTCCAACTATCATTGATTGGACCGGAAATTTTTTCTTTTGTCCCATTGAATAACTTGGAAGTCACGGAGATGCCATAATCTCCCTCTTCAATCGAATAGGTGTGAGTTTTGGTGAGCCCGCCGGACAGGGCAGGGGATACATAGGTAATGACCGATTTTTGATCATCTCCAATTCTAATGTAAGAGATACGTCCCTGTTGTTTACTGGGTGAGAAAATAGTCAATTGGTCGTTTTTAGTACCACGCAAAGTCAGGTCATAGAGACAGCCCGGGGTCACCCCGTTTGCTCCCCAGAAGGCACCCATATTGGCTTTCCGGTTAGGAGCTCCACCACCAATAGTCACTTCGATCAGGGAATTTCTTAGTACAAAATCACCAATGATTCCATCTGCCTCTTTACCGCCTGGTAGGTCCGATGTGTTTTTTGGGGAAATTTCGATTACCTCTGCCTTGGCAAAAAGAGCCGGGCCAATGCAAAGAGGAAAAATGCAAAGCAATAATTTTTTCATATGGAAATCTGGTTTTGAGCTGTGGTTTGTGTAAGCTTTCATGAGTACACAATATTTAGGCAACCATTATGAAGCAGTTTGGCAATCTTTTTGGATTTAGACTGACTCAGATCATCAAAATAGGTAAGGGTAAATTTATGCATAGAAAAACAGAAGTTACTCTAATCCGGCATGGAGAAACGGAATGGAATCTTAGCGGTCGATGGCAGGGACATGCTGATTCCCCGTTGAGTCATCGTGGGGTTGAGCAAGCCAAAGCATTGGGGGAAAGGATGAAGGGTGAGAAAATGGATTACTTTTACTCCAGTGATCTGGAACGGGCCCGCCATACCTCAAGGTTGGTGGGAGGTCCCTCAGGTTGGAAAGCCGATTTTATGGAATCCTTGCGTGAAAGAGATCTGGGAGTGCTCGAAGGGATGACCACGGAGGAGATGTTGGTTAAACATCCTTCGGAGTATCAATCATTTCGCAACGAAGGACCGGAGTACCAGGTGCCAGGAGGAGAGAGTTTTCGTCAGTTTTATGATCGATGCTCGGGTGCATTGGAAGATGTCGCGAGTCGACATCCAGGGAAAAAAATAGGTGTTGTCACTCATGGTGGCTTTCTCGGAGCAATTTTCCGACATGTATTAAGCATTCCACTCGATGCGGAAAGAAACTTTGTGTTACTCAACTGTTCGATTAACCGTCTTGAGAAAAACGATACTGGCTGGAATTTGGTAAGTTGGGGAGATGTCGCCCACCTCGATGGGCTCGATTCCCTGGACGACGCTTAAGCTTTCTTTCTACCCATTCCCAGTTTCTTTCGGCAATACGAAAAACTTTTTTCCAGTTCTGACAGCTGGTAGTCCTGTTGGGCTTTTTTCTTATCCACACCGTCGGGTGCTGAAAAAGGAGACAAAGTTTTTCCCTTTCTTGCGAGGGCGAGGAAACGGGAATAATCATCCGCTCGGATAGTGGAGTAGGGGGGCCAAAAATCCTTTTCCAAGTATGGGAACTCCCTTGCGAAACCGGAAATTGTTTCGATTTGCACGGGGATTTCAGGACACCGTTCACCCCATTCCTTAAAAAGAGTACCCATATCCACACAACCTTCCCCCATGGCGGTCCATTGAACCTTTACTCCCTTTTCACTTGGCCAAACCATAGAGTCGCGAATCCCGCTACAGACAGCGTAGGGAGAGAGGTTACGAAATGTTTCGACGGGATCCTCCAAGGTCCAGGTTGAATTACCTGTATCTATGGTGGCACCCACAAAGTCAGGTCCGGCTTTTTCGATCAGTTCCACTAATTCCTTGCTGTGCATATCACCTGCATGGTTTTCCACCGCAATTCGGACACCTGCATCTATAGCCTGCGTTCGGACTTTCTTTAAGGTTTTGATAGTGCTCGCCATGTGTAGACTGATTCCTCCCTCGGTCTTGCGATCTTTGCTGGAACCCAGGTAGCAGCGTGCAACCGCAGAACCCACTCCTTCTGCCACCTTAATCAATAAACGGAGATGTTCTTCCGCATTACCATATTTGTCCTTAAAACTTTTCGAGGTTGGACAGATGCCTCCCGTTCCAGCGTGAAGGATAATTTTTTGTTTTTCTACCTCCTGTTTTATTTCTTTTAAATAGCCTATGTCATGAGTTTCATAGACATCCAAATCAGAAAAAAGTAAGGAATCCACCTTATGCTTTGTTGCATATTCTATTAATCTGGTAGCATTCCAACCAAGAGCACGGATCGAAAAGTTATCAAAGCCTAGGAGAAGTCTTTGAGACTTGGCTTCTTTGCCCGAAAGACTGGTTATTCCGGCCCCTGCCAGGTAGGCAATCGATTTGGTGAAATTTCTTCTGGAAAGGAGTGAATGTCGATGATCAATATTCATATCCTCATTTCGTAGATTCTAGTATTTAAGATCAAGATCAATGAGTAAGGATAGTTCTTTTTTTATTCCAATGGTAGTAAAAGGTTTTGATTTAGGCTACTTAATGATGGTAAAGTTTTCTCTTATATTTTTTGAAAAATGGCTTATTTATGAGTATATTAACTTATAAATGAAAAAAGAAAGCGAAGCACCATTAGAAGAATTCAAGTTTCATTATCACTTGGGAAATTCTGTAGGATCTTCGGATAAATATTTCATGGCTCACGATTTAGACGAAGCCAGTGAAATGTTTACATATGCTTGTTCGAAAAGGCACTTGGATCCCCACTTAACCAAAATTGAAAAATGGAACCGTTGGAAAAGGGATTGGGAAAATATTGAGCCCCTTCCTTCCTGCCCAACCTTGAATTAATTATTTTCTGCAGTAACGGTAGCCTTGATCAAATTCGAGGCATCAACAGATTCAGCACCATTGTGGCGATACCCCCAAAGGGTTTTGTCACAGGTTACACAACCATCTAGGCAAACAACCTGCCCGTTTACCTTGGGGACGGAAGGCGGTAGACAGTAATGCCCAACAAACACGGGCCTTTTGTCCTTTGGGTAAGGTTGAAGCACGGTAAGTTCTTCATCAGTCGGTCCCTTATCGTCAATAACAGGGGTCATGGGTGAGAAAAAACATTGTCCATAAGGCTTGCCCCTTAAATCTTTCCACCATTTCAGCCGGCCTTTGGCTCTTTTCACGCCAAACCGGTCCTTTAATTTTAATTCTTTGGGGATACTTATTTTAATACCTGATAGAATCCGATCCACCGCGAGTTTGTATGAAGATTTTTTCTCCAGAGTATCCAAAATAAAAGAATCATCCTCCACCCTTTTCCCTCTGAGTAATTCGATCGATGAAAAGTGCCAAACCGCATGGACAATTCGCAGGGTCTTCAAATCGAGGAAAAGAGGTAGAGTCCTCAACCACGGAATGAATGCTTTATATTCCTGTGGTATTTCTTTACCCGCGACCCAATTTTGAATCAGTCTAAATTCATGGTTACCCAAAACGGCAACGGCTTTGCCGCTTTCACAAAGTGATTTTACTAAAGTTAGCACTTCAACCGATTGAGGACCCCGATTGATAAAATCACCTACAAATCCTAGTTTTCGATTTTCTGGATGATTGAGTTCATCTTTCGTATACGAATAGCCCAATATCCTAAGAATTTTTTGAAGCTCTAGATAATGACCATGAATATCGCCAATTAAATCAATCATCTTTTGGTCAGGGATTTATAGAATACTCTATCATTATATTTTTTATTGCTAATGAACTGAAATGAGGACTTGCTTTAACTTTTTAGAAGAAAAATCGAAAATAATGGGAAATATATTCTTAAGTAGAGTATGTTCGTATATGAAAAAAGATGAAGAAAGTCTAAGTGTTAATGATTATCGGTTTAATTATCGACAGACAGGAGACGAACTTTTTTCGGAAAGGCATTTTTCAGCCCCAAATCCGATTGTTGCACGGCAAATGTTTGACCTAGCCTGCAAGAAAGATGATCTTGTCGGGGATGAAGTTAATATGGCTGTGTGGAATCGTTGGGCAAACCGGTGGGAGGAAGTTTCCACTGAAGAATTATCAGATACGGATTGATTTAGTCGCCTAATCTCTCCCTTTTTCTTATTTTTGGGGAATGTGTGTCTCGCATTTCACAAAATAAATATGAAAAGTTCCTTTATTCTTGAGAAGAACGATGTAGTCGGTGGTCCTCGGGCAGGCATGCTGACACTGCCCAGCGGAATCGTTCCCACCCCCGTATTCATGCCGGTGGGTACCCAAGCTACGGTGAAAGGGACATTGCCACAGGATCTTCATAAGGTTGTGAAATGTCCCATTATTCTCGGAAATACATATCATCTAAGCTTGCGTCCTGGTGTGGATATTGTCCGTAAGGCAGGGGGCTTGAGTAAATTTATGAACTGGAATGGACCAGTCCTTACTGATTCAGGAGGATTTCAGGTCTTCAGCTTATCTAAACTTAGGAAAATTGATGATCAAGGAGTTCGCTTCCGGTCTCATCTGGATGGAATGGAAATCTTTCTTGGACCCAAGGAGTCCATTGATATTCAGGATGGTCTGCATTCTGATATTGCGATGTGTCTGGATGAATGTCCAGCCGCGGAAGCCACCCGCGAGGAAGTGCAGGTAGCCACTGCCCGTACCACCCTGTGGGCCGGGAAGTGCCTTCAGCACTGGCAAAATCAAAAATGTAATAAGGATGGCCGTATGCTTTTTGGTATAGTCCAAGGGGGGCGGTTTGAAGATTTACGGATTAAGTCTGCCGAAGAATTGATTACTTTGGATTTTCCCGGATATGCGATTGGTGGTGTCAGTGTCGGGGAGACCGAAGAGGAAATGCTCGAACAGGTAAAGTGGGGTAGCTCCGTCCTCCCCGAGGATAAACCCCGATATGTAATGGGCGTGGGCACCCCACCTCAGCTTTTATCTATGGTGGGAATGGGGGCGGATATGTTTGACTGTGTTATGCCTAGTCGGGCAGCCCGTCATGGTATGGCTTTCACGAAGGATGGAACCCTCAACCTACGAAACGAAAAATTTAAGGAAGATCTTTCTCCACTCGATCCTTCCACAGACTGCTATGTATCCAAGGAATTTACCAAGTCCTACCTGCGTCATTTAATCATGGCCAAGGAATCCTTGGCTGGAGTGCTTCTTACCCTTCATAATCTGAGGTTTTTTGTTGAGTTGATGGAGAAGGCCAGGGAACGAATTGTAAACGGAACTTTCTCCGATTGGTCAGCTGAATGGATCGCACACTACCAGTCTGGTAAATAAAAAAGCCGGGTAATTACCCGGCTTTTTTTAAATTGATATGAACTGAAAATCAGCCTTTGGGGGCTTTTAGTTCAGAATCTTTGGGACCTGCGTCTTTCGGTGCGGTACCTTTCCATTCGCATACATATCCCTTCACTTTTCCAGAGAAATC
>PATX01000034.1 GCA_002713685.1 Opitutia bacterium
CCAAATCATTGTGCTTACCCCCTGCACGGATGCATTTTTGGGTATCAGTAGCTCGTGTGTAAGGAGCATTTTGGTCACCGAGGAAAAAGGGTACAAACTGATTCATCCCCGCATTGGTAAAAAGCAGGTTAGGAGACTCAGGGAGTAATGGAGCCGAAGATACAATCTCATGATTTTTTTGGGCAAAAAAATCGAGAAAAGACTGTCTGATTTCCGAGGATTTCATGAGCGTTAGCTTTATTTAGGCAGGTAGCCTTTCAATGATGGCTTCTCCCATTTCGATCGTGCCCACTGATTCAGACCCTGATGATATATCTCCCGAAAGGAATCCGTCCCGTATTGTTTGTTTTACAGCACTTTCAATCGCGGAAGCCTCTTTCTCCATCCCAAAACTGTAGCGCAGCATGAGTGCTGCACTTAAAACTTGTGCACATGGGTTGGCCAAGTTTTTTCCGGCAATATCTGGTGCCGTACCTCCAGCTGGTTCATAAAGACCAAAGGGGAATCCCATCCGGTTTTTACCCGTTCCCAAACTCGCGGATGCGAGCATTCCTAGAGAACCACAAATCACTGCTAATTCATCGGAAAGAATATCGCCGAACATATTTTCAGTAATAAGAACATCGAATTGATTCGGATCCCGCACTAATTGCATGGCTGCATTATCGACATACATATGAGTCAATTCAATGCTGGGATCGAGTCGCTTAACGCAATCACTAACAACTTTTCTCCATAGAACTGAAGTTTCCAGAACATTGGCCTTGTCTACTGAGCAAATCTTTTTTTGCCGAAGTGAGGCAGCTTTTACCGCAATTTCTGTAATTCTTTCGATTTCACTCGTTTTGTAAACCATCGTATCGATAGATTGTTCCTCCCCGTTTTCCAAAGTTTGTGTACTCTTCGGTTGTCCAAAATAAATCCCTCCGGTTAATTCCCTAACGCACAAGACATCAATGCCATTGGAAACAGTGGAAGGACGCAGAGGAGATAAATCAGCGAGTTCGGGGTAAAGATTACCAGGCCTTAAATTGGCGAAGAGTTCGAAAGCTTTTCGGATAGGAAGTAAAGCTGCTCTTTCTGGTTGTTCTTTGGGGGGCAGGGACTCCCACTTGGGTCCCCCGACTGATCCAAACAGGATTGCATCTGCATCCTTACAGGCGGATAAGGTGGTGCCGGGTAGGGCGGATCCGTGATTGTCGATACCTATACCTCCCACGTCTTGTTCTGTGGTTTCGATGGAGAATCCATTTCGTTGTCCGAGGGTTTCGAGTACCTTTAATGCGACGGTCATGACCTCCGGGCCAATTCCGTCTCCAGGAAGATTGGTGAATCGTAGTATATTCATGAAGGAAGAGCATTCATAAGTGAAACATAACGATCTGCAACGCAGAAAAGAAAGCCACTCTAGGCAGGTGCGGTATTCGTTGACAAATTTATGGAAAAAATCTATGCATTTACGACTACTTACAGTCTAATCCAACAAGGGGCGGGCATTGCTCGCCTTTTTTATTCTCCAAATTCCCTCTAACCTATAGAAGCCAATATTATGAGTAGCGAAATCCTCGCAGTTCTCGAGTACATGGAAAAAGAAAAGGGCATCAGTCGTGATGACATGATCGCCACCATCGAAGGTGCAGTTAAAGCTGCTGCTGAAAGAGGAGTAAATAAGCAGGGGGAAGTTCGGGTTGAAATTAGTCCTAAAACAGGTGCAATGCAGGCATGGACTCGATTAGAAGTGGTGGAGTCGGTATCAGATACTGCAACTGAGATTCATGTAGACAAAGCACGCTTGTATGCCGATAGCCCTCAAGTCGGTGAATTTGTTGAACGAGAACTTGATCCAGCTTATTTAGGCAGGATTGCTGCGAGGACTGCCGAGCAGGCAATAAAGCAAAGGCTCCGTCAATTTGAGAAAGAACACATCTACGACGAATTTCGTGATCAAGTAGGTGGGCTAGTTACAGGAATTGTTCGTCGAAAAGAACGAGGCGACTTGGTTGTAGAAGTGGGCAAGGCAGAAGCACTTCTTCCCTGGCGTGAACGGGTTCCCGGGGAAGATTGGGCACCAGGTGAAAGAATTCGTTGTCTATTGAATAAACTTGAGCAACAGGGCCGTGGCCCAGAGCTTATTTTGAGTCGATCCAGCCTTAATTTTGTACGCAAACTTTTTGAAATGGAAGTTGCCGAAATTGCCGATGGCACAGTCTCCCTTGCTGCAATGGCTCGAGAGCCAGGCTACCGCACTAAAGTATGTGTCAAAAGCACGGACCCCAAAGTTGATCCTGTTGGGGCTTGCGTCGGTGCTAGAGGTTCCCGAGTGAAAAGTATCGTTCGTGAGATGAATGGTGAAAAAGTGGATATTGTTCGTTGGTATGAGGATCCTATTGAACAGTTAGTTGAAGCATTGAAACCCGCGGTTCCTCAGAATGTAAATTTGGATCGTGATAAAAGAAGAATGTATTTTGAAGTCGTTGAGGATGATTTATCTGTAGCGATTGGCCGTAAAGGTATAAACGCAAGACTTACTTCGAGGTTACTAGGATGGAAGTTGGATATTGGTAAAGTTGTTGTTAAACAAGTCGGCTTCGATGAAAGAAAAACAAAAGCTGCTGAGGCCCTCACATCCGTGGGCATTGAGTTTGAGGTTGCTGACCGTTTGGTCGCGTTTGGATTGGTAAGTCCAGAGGCTTTTGAAGGTGTAACTGCCGAAGACCTTGCTGGTCTTGGTTTTGAGCAACCAATTGCCGAAGATGTATTATCCAAAGTTTCCACCGAAGCTTCTGCTGACGAATAATAACCCAAAATACCTAGGAAAAGATTTTATCTATTAAATGAGTGTACGAATTCACGCCATTGCGAAGGAAATAAAAAAGACCAGTAAGGAACTCCTCGAGATATTGGCTGAACGTGGATACGAACTAAAAAGTGCATCCTCAACAATAGATAATATCACCGCGGAATCTTTAATTGAAGAATTTAAATCTGATGATCATGAATCTACTGATTCAGTAGCTTCTGATTCGGATAAATTAACTTCTGGTAGTCAGGCAGATGCCAAGCCTTCCAAAATCCCTCTTGTAAAGAGTAAGGATGACATAGAACGAGAAAAAAGAGAGCAGGAAGCGGCAGAATTGGCTGAAAGGGAAAGTCAAAACCCTGATACATTATCAAATCAAGAGGAAAGAGAAGCAGAAGAGGTTGAGCCACCCAAGCCAACCATGGCTCCCCCCCCTCCATCTTCAAAGGCTAGTGCTCCCCCTCCTCCTCCTGCATCCGCCGGGAAACCGCAGATTCCGGCACCTCCCACTCCAAGTGTTAGTGGTACAATTGATCCTGCCGAGCAAGATGGCGTGGTTGAAGGTAATCTTGTAATCGTAAAGCCACCTATCGTTGTTAGAGATTTTGCAGTATTGCTTGGACTAAAGCCCTTTCAGCTCATTTCCGAGCTTATGGAGATGGGTATTTTTGCCTCCATGAATCAGACGATTGAGGAGGATGTAGCAAGGAAAATTTCTCAGGTAAAAGGCTTTGATCTTGAAATTAAGCATCGAGGTGAAAAAGCTGACAAACCCAAGGTAAAGGAAGAGAAAATTGATGAAGATGACGAGAGCTTACTTCAATTTCGGCCACCAGTTGTTTGTATTTTGGGTCATGTTGATCACGGTAAAACCACTCTTTTAGATACTATACGCAAAGCCAATGTAGTAGCTGGGGAAGCAGGAGGCATTACCCAGCATGTTGGGGCTTATCAAATAACACATGGTGATAACAAAATCACTTTTTTGGATACCCCTGGTCATGCAGCTTTTTCTAAGATTCGAGAACGCGGGGCAAATTTAACAGATGTTTCTGTTCTCGTTGTCGCTGCAGATGATGGTTTCATGCCACAAACTGATGAAGCGTTAAAGTTTGCTCAACGATCTCAAAGTGCACTTATCGTAGCCATAAACAAAATGGATGCTAAAGGTGCAGACGCTGATAAAGTTAAAACGCAAATGCAGGAAAGGTCGATCCCTTCTGAAGATTGGGGTGGCGAAATAGTCACTGTGCCAATTTCAGCTTTGAACGGCGATAATGTGGAAGAATTATTAGATATGATTCTTCTTCAAGCTGAAGTTATGGAACTCAAGGCAAATCCCGATGCAGGTTCAGAGGGAGTTATCATTGAGGCAAGGCAGGAAATCGGACGCGGTCCAACTGCGACGGTGATTGTGCAGAAAGGAACTCTGAAAATTGGTGACACAATCCACTGCGGAGAAGTTTACTGCAAAGTGAAAGCAATGATCGATGATCAGGGTAACAAAGTGAAAAATGCCCCTCCGAGTACTCCTGTTAATATTCTTGGGTGGTCTGGCGTCCCTGCGGCGGGTGCAATTTTCAGAAGATGTAAGAATGAACGCGAAGCACGCAGAGAAGTTGATGAATATTTGCAAGATAGCAAAGTAGTTGAGTCAGTTCCTACAGAAGGTGATGTACCAGAATCTTCAGGCGTTGATGCACTATTCGCGGCAATTTCTAAGAGCAAAGCCACTAGCTACAAGGTTATTCTTAAAGCAGATGTTCGAGGATCATTGGAAGCATTGCAAGGTTCTCTCGAACTAATTGAAACTGATAAGGTTTTATTGGAAATTTTACAAGGTGATGTTGGTCCTGTGACTAAAAACGATGTCCAAATGGCTAAAACTTCGGGAGCTGATGTTATTGGATTTAACGTTAAGTTGGACAACGGCGTTATGGGTGAAGCAAAGCATCAAGATGTTCAGGTGTTTCAAAACAGCATCATTTATGAGATAATTGATCTAGTTAAAGATAATATGGCTGATCTCCTTGAACCAGAAGTAATCGAAAAGAAAACTGGTCGTGCAGAAATACGCCAAGTATTTAAACTTAGCAAGGGACGCACAGTCGCTGGTTCTATGGTTATGGAGGGATCGATTGTTCGAAATAAAGGAGCTCGTTTGCTGCGCGGTAATGAAGTTATAGCGGAAGGTAAGATAGACACGCTCAAGAGGTTTAAGGATGATGCGACTGAGGTCAAAGCTGGCTTTGAGTGTGGTATTCACCTGGAAGGTTTCGATCGTTACGAAGAGGGTGATGTCATCGAATCTTTCGAACTAGAGAAGACCCGCCCTACCTTGTAAGCGTATCTTTTAAAAATGAGCCTACGTCTTGCTCGTGTAAATGAACTGGTTCGCCGTGAAATAGGCATGTATTTAAGTACTCGCTACAGGACTGAAACTGTTCGTTGGACAATCACCTCAGTTGAAGTTTCGGCAGATTTGAGGAATGCAACAGTTGCTTATTCGGTAATTGGCGAAGAATCAGATGCTCGGGAAGCTGTTCAGTTTTTCAGGAAACGGGCAGGTGAAATTCGCAAGGTGGTGAGTAAGCATGTTATTCTGAAGTATTCTCCAAAACTTCATTTTGTTCGTGACTATGGTATAGAGCGAGGCAATCGAGTGATGGAAATTCTGGACGAGATTGAAAATCAAGATCTTGTCCAAGAAAAAGACGATACATAGTGTCTCACTTGTGTCATTATAAATGCCAAAGTGTGACTTGGTGACACGCCGCTTTTTATTTAATTGATAGAGATTTATTGTATCTCTCTGATTGTTATGTATTTAAGTTTTATTCGAGATGGGCATGTAAGTTGCAATTAGTTTCGGGTGAGTAAAATTATAGGTATCGATTTAGGCACGAGTAATTCGTGTATGGCAGTAATGGAGGCTGGTGAACCTAAGGTAATTCCAAATTCCGAAGGTAATCGGACAACTCCTTCTATCGTCGCATTTGGCAAGGACGGTGAAAGGTTAGTTGGTCAATCGGCAAAACGACAAGCTGTTACAAACCCGGCAAATACAATTTTTTCAGCTAAAAGACTTATTGGTCGTAAGTTTTCGGAAATTAAAGATGAAATCTCTACTCTCCCCTTCAAAGTTGTGGAAGGAAAGAATGGAGCAGCAGTCATTGAGTGTGACATTGACGGAAAAGCCGAAACATTTATGCCGGAACAGATTGCCTCCATGGTCCTCTCTAAGTTGAAGGCAGACGCAGAGTCCTATTTAGGTGAACCAGTTACCAAGGCTGTTATAACAGTACCTGCTTATTTTAATGATGATCAGCGCAGAGCAACTAAAGATGCTGGAGCTATTGCAGGTTTGGATGTTGAGAGAATTATCAACGAACCTACTGCGGCATCCCTTGCATACGGATTAGACAAGAAAGGTGAGGAAACGATAGCTGTTTATGACTTAGGAGGCGGTACTTTTGATATTAGCGTCTTGGAAATCGCTGAAGGAGTTTTTGAAGTGAAAGCGACAAACGGAGATACACAGCTTGGTGGTGATAATTGGGATCAGTATATAATTGATTGGCTTATCGAAGAATTCAAAAATGACCAAGGTATCGATTTAGCTGGTGACCCTATGGCGATGCAGCGGCTCAAGGAAGAGGCAGAAAAAGCCAAAATGGCACTATCATCTTCGCAGTCTACTGATATTAATCTACCTTTTATTACTGCTGATGCATCAGGCCCAAAGCACCTAAATGTTTCTCTTACCAGGGCTAAACTTGAGCAAATTTGCGACGATCTTTATGCTCGAACAAAAGCACCATTTGAGGCTTGCTTGAAGGATTCTGGTCTTAACATAGGTGAGGTGAGTAATCTAGTGCTTGTAGGTGGGATGACCCGCAGTCCCAAAATTGTAGAGCTCGCCAAAGAACTTGGTGGTAAAGATCCTAATCAAGGAGTTAATCCGGACGAAGTAGTTGCTATCGGTGCTGCTATTCAGGGTGCAGTTCTTCAGGGTGATGTTAATGATGTCCTACTTCTTGATGTCACTCCATTGACTCTTGGGATTGAAACAGCGGGTGGTGTGTCGACCCCCATGATTGAGCGTAACACTACTATACCTACCAAAAAGTCTCAGGTTTTTTCAACAGCTGCAGACAATCAACCAGCGGTAGATATTGTCGTCCTGCAAGGAGAGCGATCCATGTCGAATGACAACAAAAAGTTGGGCGACTTCAAGTTGGATGGGATTCGTCCCGCTCCTCGGGGAACACCACAGATTGAAGTTACCTTCGATATTGATGCCAACGGTATTTTAAACGTAACTGCCAATGATAAAGATACTGGTAAAGACCAAAAGATCACAATTTCTGGTTCATCAAGCATGGACGAAGATGAAGTTGAACGGCTCAGGAAAGAAGCTGAGAAGTTTGCAGATTCTGACAAAGAGAAGAAGGATCAGGTACAGGTCCGCAATGAATTAGACTCCATGGTTTATCAGTGTGAGAAACAACTTTCTGATCTAGGTGATAAAGCTCCAAAGGAGCTAAAAGAATCTATTGATGGAATTCTCGCTGAATCCAAAAAGGTTTTAGAAAATCAAGGTGCGTCACTTTCCGAACTCAAAGAGGCAAAAGATTCATTGCAAAAGACTTTTGAACAACTCGGACAGGAAGCGATGAAGCATGCGGGTTCAGCAGGTGCAGGACCCGAAACTGCAAACGAATCGCAAAGTCAGGAATCCACAGACACCAAAAGTTCTGAAAAGGCGGATAAGGAAGATGATATCGTCGATGCTGACTTCGAAGTCGTTGATGAAGCTGATAAGAAAGAATAAATTTCTGCGTTCGTTTTCAAATTGTTGAACTCGTACGCCCTAACCTCACATATCAAACCAAACCCAAAAAAAAGGAAAATGAGTAAAGTAAAAATAACTCCATTGGGAGATCGCGTCCTTGTGAAGCAAGTCGATGAAGACGAGCAAATCAAGGGTGGGATCATTATTCCCGATTCCGCTAAGGAAAAGCCACAAGAAGCAGAAGTCGTAGCTCTTGGTACTGGAAAGAAAGATGATGATGGCAATGTCATTGCTTTCCAAGTCAAGAAGGGAGACAAAGTATTGATCAGCAAATACGGTGGCACTGAAGTCAAACTCGACGATGTTGAATACCAACTCGTTCGTGAGGATGACATCCTTGGTGTAGTTGGATAAGTTGCCCCTTAACGATCTTTTAATAACTAAGAAAAAAATATAATGGCTAAGCAAATATTATTCGACGAAGCAGCCCGTAAAAAAGTTCTCAAGGGGGTAACTACCCTTGCTGACGCGGTAAGCGTAACTCTTGGACCCAAGGGTAGAAATGTACTGATCGACAAAAAGTTCGGTTCACCTACAGTAACGAAAGACGGTGTAACCGTAGCAAAGGAAATTGATCTGCAGGATCCATATGAAAACATGGGTGCTCAAATGGTACGTGAAGTTGCATCCAAAACATCAGATCTTGCCGGAGACGGAACCACAACTGCTACTGTTCTGGCAGCTAGTGTTTATCGTGAAGGTTTAAAAAATGTAGCAGCAGGTGCAAACCCTGTCTACCTGAAGCGTGGAATCGACAAAGCAGTTGAAGCAGGGGTTGCTAAGCTCTTGCGTGACAGCAAAAAAGTATCGGACCGCGAAGAAGTTCGTCAGGTTGCTACTGTATCTGCAAATTGGGATGGCGAAATCGGTGAAATCATCGCTGACGCTATGGACAAAGTCGGTAAAGACGGCACCATTACGGTTGAAGAAGCCAAGAGTATTGAAACAACATTGGATGTTGTTGAAGGTATGCAGTTTGATAAAGGATACTTAAGTCCTTACTTCTGCACCAACAACGACACAATGGAATCAATTCTTGAGGACTGTTTTATTCTCATTCATGAGAAAAAGATTTCTGCCCTTAATGACTTACTTCCTTTGCTACAGATTGTTTCCAAACAAGGAAAACCTCTTCTCATTATTGCTGAGGATGTCGAAGGTGAAGCGTTGGCTGCATTGGTTGTCAATAAACTCCGCGGTACATTAAATGCCTGTGCTGTTAAAGCTCCAGGTTTTGGTGACAGAAGGAAGGAAATGCTTCGTGACATTGCTATCCTAACTGGAGCTCGTTGCATTACTGAAGATTTGGGCATCAAATTGGAAAACATTCAGCTTGCTGATCTTGGAAAAGCCAAAAGAATCTCCGTTGACAAGGAAAACACTGTTATCGTTGAAGGTTCCGGAAAGGCTTCTGACATCCAAGGACGCGTGAAGCAAATTCGCCGTCAGATCGAAGAAACTACTTCTGATTATGACCGTGAAAAATTACAGGAACGTCTGGCTAAATTGGCTGGTGGTGTTGCCGTAATCAATGTTGGTGCTGTTTCCGAGCCTGAAATGAAGGAAAAGAAAGCTCGCGTTGAAGACGCCCTGCATGCTACCCGTGCCGCCGTTGAAGAAGGAATTCTTCCAGGTGGTGGTGTCGCACTTCTTCGTGCTGCAAATGCAGTTGATAAAGCTGCAACTACACTTGAAGGTGATGAAGCCATCGGTGCAACAATTGTGCGTCGTGCGATCGAAGCCCCATTGCGTAAGCTTTGCGATAATGCAGGTGTTGAAGGTTCCTTAGTTGTCCAGCAGGTTCTAAAGTCAAAGAGCACTATGGGCTACAATGTTGCCACTGATACGCATGAAGATCTTATCAAAGCCGGTGTTGTAGATCCAACAAAAGTAACTCGTACTGCATTGCAGAATGCTGGTTCGGTTGCTGGTTTGCTACTAACTACCGACTGCATGATTACGGACATTCCTGAGGATGAGAAACCAGCTCCTGGAGGACATGACCACGATCATGGCATGATGTAATTCAGCAGAATTAACATCAATTTAAAATTGGGTACGCCATTTGGCGTGCCCTTTTTTTTATTTTAGGAAAATATAAACTTTTGCAGAACTTGCATTCGTATTACAAAAAGCCTGATGAAATATTTATATTTAGTGATACCCTCTTTTTTCTTTTTATCCTGTTTAATAGTAAATGGAGAATGGAACCAATTCAGGGGAGTAAACGGCCAAGGACATGCAGATGCCAGGATTCCACAGTTTTGGAGCCAAAATTCATCAAACCTTTCATGGAGAACATCCATCAAAGGTATGGCGTGGTCTTCTCCTATATTAGTCCGTGATCAAATTGTTGTTACCAATGCCCGGACCTTAAGTGACGGAAAATCTTTGGTTTTAGAAGTGGTTGCTTTAAACGAGTCCACTGGGGAAATAATTTGGAGGAGCTCACTCTTTACTTACACTGATTTGCCAAGGATCCATCGGAAAAACAGTTATGCTAGTCCAACGCCTTATTTTGATGGTGAGTTTATTTTTGTGCACTATGGGAATTTGGGTACTGCTTGCTTAAATACTCAGGGGAAAACCTTATGGAAAAAAGTTTTTGATTATAGCCCAGTACATGGAAGTGGGAGCTCCCCCGTAGTTTATGATAATTTATTAATATTTAGTGCCGATGGTGCGAGTGATCCAAGTATTTATGGTATAAATAAAAAGAACGGCAATGTACTTTGGAAGACAATCAGAGCGAGTAAGACCAAGAAGAACTTTTCTTTTTGTACGCCATTAGTTGTGCCTCGAGGAAGTGTGATGCAAATTATAAGCCCAGCTAGTGAATTTGTATTTTCGTATTCTTTAGAAGGTAAAGAGATTTGGAAATTTAATTATCCTGGTGGTTACTCAGTTGTCCCGAGACCGGTATTTGCTGATGGAATTGTTTTTGTGAGCAGCGGATATGATAGACCAACGCTCTATGCTATTAAAACCGATGGAATAGGGGATGTGACCGGCTCGAAGCTGATATGGAAAACAAGTAAATCAGTTCCTCGTAATTCCTCCATTATCGTAATAGATAACCTTCTATTCATGGCAGCTGATAATGGCGTCGTTAGCTGCCTGAATGCAACGACTGGGTCAACTCATTGGATAGAACGGGTAGGAGGGAGCTGTTCATCATCACTCCTCCACGCGAATGGCTCCATCTATCTTACTGATGAGACAGGTAAGACCTTTGTTTTTGAAGCAAAGAGAGAATATCAGTTAAGTGCAGTTAATGATTTGAAGGAACGGACACTTGCCAGTTCGATGGCATACAATAGCTCTGTCTTTATTAGGACAGAAAAAGCCATTTATCGATTTGATACAGAGTGAGTTGAATTAGGCGGATACCTTCTGCTGTGTCTTGAATTGTGCAGATTGTTCTTCTGCATGGTAAGAGGACCGAACTAACGGCCCAGATTCTACGACCTCTATTCCAAGTGCCAGAGCCTCGGCTTTCCATTGGTCGAATTCTTCGGGAGTTGCCCACCGGTCAATGGGGGCATACTCAGAACTTGGCTGCAGGTACTGACCCAAAGTAAGAACATTTAAACCGATGACCGCGAGATCTTCAATCGCGGTACGAATTTCATCCTGCTTTTCTCCCAAACCAAGCATGATTCCTGATTTAATTTTAAAGCCTCGATTCCTTGCATGACTTAAAACGTCAAGGCTTCTTTGATAACTGGCGGTTTTACGGATGGGCCTTTGCAGTCTTTCGACTGTTTCAAGATTATGATTAAAAATATCTGGTTTTGCATCCAATACTAAATCCAGTTTTTCATATTCCCCTTTAAAATCTGGTACGAGAACCTCAATCGCAGTTTGAGGATTGCGATGGCGAACAGCTCGAATGGTGGCTGCCCACACTTTAGCTCCGCCATCAGGCAAGTCATCTCGGGCAACAGAAGTAAGCACACAATGCCGTAAGCCCATTTTGGCAACGGCATCAGCGACTCGCGGAGGTTCTGCGAGATCGAGCTCAGTTGGTTTACCAGTTTGAACTGCACAGAAACTACAGGCTCGTGTGCAAATATTACCTAAAATCATCAAGGTAGCCGTTCCTCGTGACCAGCATTCTCCCATATTGGGGCATTGAGCACTTTGGCAAACAGTGTGGAGCTGATTTTGATCAACGATATCCCGGACCTCAGAGTATTGCGGACCAGCAGGAAGCTTGGCCCTTAACCATGATGGTTTTGCTATCCTTTTGGAATTATTAGCCATGGCAAGATGATCTAATTTAAATTAATCTCTTCAGGTCCAAGATTACCTGCTGTCCTATTATATCTTAGAGGGTTAGAGTTGTCTTTTTGAAAAACTGTGAATCCATTTTTTTCTAGGTTACCTTTTTCTAGTGTAACCTTCTCCCTAGTGGAAGAATGGTTTAAGGTTAATGATGTTGATGATATTATTTTTTTTATGGTTTCACCGGTGATTGGATGAATCCTCAACTCTTTTGCACCAATTTCTTGCTCAATTTCGATAATTTCATCCTCTATCTTGGAATCTACTACTTTATATTGATAAACGGGCATTGAGTTTAAGCAGTTTTTTTCTTCTTTTTAGGAGGGCGGGGAGGGAATTCAAAGCCGATACTTCCATTGTCTTTAAGGATTAAGTTGGCATCAAAAGGACGCTTTGTTCTCCTTGAAACAAAGCCTTTGATAAGACCCGTTTTTCTTTCGTTAACAAGCTTCTGTAATTCGTCTAATGGGATTTCTTTATCAAGCAATTTGCGCGTAATCCGGAAATTACAGTTACTGTCAGATACTTTTTTATGATCGGTGCATATGTAAGAAAGTTCGGTTTGTTTAATGGAAGAGTCACACACTGGACATTTGGCTACTTCAGGGGCATCAGCCATTAGTTCCTTTTCATTGGATTCATCCTGATCTGGCTTATCAAAAACGAAACTTACCTTGAAATCGTCTTCGAGTTTAAGCATGGCTGAGAACTTTCTACCCGTTTTAGCAACAAAATCGTCGAGAGGACCTATCCGTTTTTCAGTGAGAAGAGAATGTACCTCGTTTTGTTCGAGCCTTCTCCCCGCAATACTTTTCGAGATCTTGAATTCTCCACCTAAATCCTGAAAATAGCTTAGACCTTCATAAAGGGGTTGTCCGTCAACGGGGGATTTGAGTTCAGTTTGTTTTAAATTGTCAGCTGTTTCCTGAAAGCCGGTTGTTTTAGCCACGAAATCCTCGGTCAATTTAGATATTTCCCGCATGAATTCTTCTCTGGTCATGGTACCATCTTCGATCTTACGAAGCTTATATTCCCATTCGCCAGTCATACTTGGACTAGTTAAGACTTCAGTCCCCGCTGCCTTCAGGAAATCAAATAAATCTTCACCTTTGATCGTAGGGTGTAACTGAGTTGCTTCCCGTCGGAGGTATTTTTCTTTGATTAAATGTTCAATTGTCGAAGCACGAGTTGCCGGAGTGCCGAGCCCCTTTTCTTTAAGTGCCTCCGCAAGTTCTTCATCATCGACTAGTTTCCCCGCACCTTCCATTGCCGAAAGTAAAGTTGCCTCAGTGTACCTCGCTGGAGGCTTTGTTTCGTCTGCTTCGATTTTCGAGTTTATCCGTTTTGCTGAATTTCCGTCTTGCTCAACTAAAGGAACTAAATTTTCAGCTGACACTTTATCTTTACCATAAATCGTTAGCCAAGATGGTTCTACAAGTACTTTACCTTCTGTTTTAAAAGTATGATTAGCTAGTTTTGATAAACGAGTGGTAATGTCCCACTGTGCAGGAGGGTAAAAAACAGCAAGGAATCTTTTAACAATGAGGTTGTAGACCCTTCGTTCATAATCATCGAGTGACTTTGGGACACTATTGGTTGGAATGATAGCAAAGTGATCGCTAATTTGTTTGTTATTGAAGATTTTCTTGTTTTTTACATCAACCCAATTTTCACTAATAATTTTGTCACTAAATTGTTTAAATTCGTTAGGTAAAAGTGGCAATATACCGCGGCACATGTCCCCGTAGTCTTCGGGGAGTGCTTTGGAGTCAGTTCTCGGGTAGGTGATGGCCTTATGTTTTTCGTAAAGTGATTGAGCGATTTGCAGAGTCCTGCTGGCAGATAGGGAGTGTAAGCGGTTGGCTTCCCTTTGTAACGAGGTCAGGTCATAAAGTTTACCGGAACTCTGCGGTGATCTCTTTTTGGATTCAGTGACATCTGCAGTTTCCGGGCTATCAATTTCAGCAAGAATTGAGTTCGCTTCATCTTGATCCCATATTCGATCTATCCGGTCATGTTTATCATCATTATTTTTGGAAAACCCCTCTTTTTGAAAAACGCCAATATAATTTCCTTCTGTTAGAGCGAATTCCGCAGAAATTTTGAAATAGGATCTAGGGATGAATTCCCGAATCTCCTGTTCCCGGTCAATGACGAGTGAAAGGGTGGGGGTTTGTACCCGGCCAACCGTTGACACCTGTCTACCTCTGGATGCGGTTCGCTTAATTGTTACCGCTCGAGTTCCGTTGATTCCGATGAGCCAATCTGACTCTGATCGGCATCTTGCTGCGTCCTGAAGGGGTTTTGATTCCTCTGCATCCCGAAGGTTTAAAAAAGCCTCTTTGATGGAATTATCTGTCATTGAAAGCATCCACAGACGCTTAGCTGGCAGTTTGGATTTTGATAACTCGTAGATGTAGGTGAAGATGAGCTCACCTTCTCTACCGGCATCGCAGGCATTAATTACATGATCAATGTCTTTTCGTTTAAGCTGTTTTTTTAATTGCTGAAATTTTTTCTTATTCGCAGAGATCGGCTTGAGTTCAAAGGCGGGAGGAATGATTGGAAGATTAGTTATTTTCCAAGATTTTAATTTCGGATCAAAATCATCTGGCATGTATAACTCAACCAAATGCCCCACAGCACTATCAATGACCCATTCATCGTTTTCAAAATAGTCTTCTTTTTTAGGAACCTTACCCAGAACTCTTGCAAGATCACGGGCGACACTTGGTTTTTCGGCGATAATGAGTTTTTTCATTGATTGGCTTGTACAAAAAGCTTGGTTTCAGCGATATTACATGAACCTTGGAAGAATTTCGTCCATTTGGTTTAGCAAATATTCAATTGATTCCAAGGTTTCATTTCCCATGTTTGAAATACGGAAAGTTTGTCCTTTGATTTTTCCGTATCCACCATCAATTGATAATTTCTTTTCAACGCGAAGGGTTTTAACAAAATTAGCTACATCCATATCTAAATTATTTTTGACACATGTCAGCGATTTGGATGCAAATTGCTTTTCGGGGAGAAGTTTAAAACCTTTTTTTTCTACCCACTGGTGTACAATTTGGTTAAGTTTGTCGTGACGGTCATGTCTTTGCTCAATTCCTTCCTCAAAAATTTTCTCCAATGTGTAGAGTAATCCGTGTATTAAGGGAATTACGGGAGTGCTCGGAGTCATTCCCTTTTCATGATTTTTAAGAAATTCGATGAAGTCGAAATAATACCCTCTTCCTTCTATCGTTTTAGCTCGGTCAAAAGCTCTTTGGGAAACGGAAAACAAAGCTAACCCTGGCGGTAAAGCCAAAGCTTTTTGGGATCCAGTAAGGATGACATCGATGCCCCATTTGTCTTTAGGGATAGGAACAACCGAAAAGGAACTTACGGTATCAATTACGGATAGCACATCCGGGTATTTAGCTAAAATCTTCATGATTTCTTCCAGCGGATTCATCATTCCGCACGAAGTCTCGTTGTGGACAAGCGTAACGAGATCATACTCCCCAGTGGCGAGTTTTTCATCCAATAGAGCTGGATCGATATGAGAACCCCAATCAACGGAATAGGCGTCGGCTTCTTTACCGCATCTCTTTGCTACATCCAACCATTTGTCTGAGAAGGCTCCGCACATGCAGCACAATATTTTTTTTTCGCTCAAATTACGGACGGCTCCTTCCATTACACCCCACGCACTGGAAGTGGAGAGAAACACTGGGTCCTCTGTCATGAATAATTCTTGCAGAAGAGGTTGGCACTTTTGGTAAAGATCCACGAAATCTGCACTTCTATGTCCCATCACAGGAGTTGTAAGAGCATTGTATGCTCCTTCGCTGACATTAACCGGACCTGGTATATGTAGTTTGTAGTCTATCATTGCGGAGATTTAATAAGATCGTGATTAAAATTACTATTACTTACAAGAACAAGACGGGGTTCCCAAACTGCAGCCTCTTCGGGGTTGAGGTTAATAAATGTCATAATAACTAAGAGATCACCTGCTTTTCCTTTGTGGGCTGCGGCACCGTTAAGTCCAATTTCCCCGCTTCCATGATCTGCAGGGATGCAGTAAGTTTCAAATCTTTCACCATTTGTAATATTTCCAACTAGAATTTTTTCGTGATGCAAAATACCAGCTGCTTCCATTAAATTTTGGTCAATTGATAAACTTCCAGAGTAATCAGGTCTCGCGGAAGTAACCGAAGCTTGGTGTAACTTAGATTTTAACAAGGTTATCTGCATGTAATATATTTAGTGTAATTTTTAGATTTCGCGAATATGTTCAAAGCTTTGTACTTGGAAACTAGTTGAAAGAGAAGACAAATTCATTACTAGGTAATGAGTCGTGTCTCAAAACAAAAGTTGGTTAAAAGAAAAATGGAGTGATTTCGAGTCTTTCGTCGAAGGTGTTTTATATGATCGCGACTTATCTGTTTCTGCCCGACTTTTCGGATTATTTTTAATACCATTTTCTGTTCTCTTTTCATGCATAGTTCGAATCCGCCTGTTTTTATATTCTAATCGTATAGTTTTTCGTGATAAACCACTTGATTGTCTTGTCGTGGTAGTTGGGAATTTAACAGTAGGTGGTACTGGGAAAACTCCAGTAGTGGAGAGATTTGCGAAAGAGTTATTAGCTAAGAATCGGAAGGTCGCGATTTTGAGTAGAGGCTATAAAAGCAAGAAAGAGACTGTTACGCCTAGTCCGGGTAATTGGTTTGGTTTTAAAGATAATCAAGCTCCGAAATTGGTGAGTAATGGAATGGAGGTTTTTTTGAACGCTGAAGAAGCTGGTGACGAAGCTTACATGCTTGCCTCTAATTTACCTGGGGTAATTGTCATTACAGATAAGAATAGGGTAAAAGCCGGCAGATATGCTATTGAGGAATTTGGAGTAGATACAGTTATTTTAGATGATGGTTTTCAATATCTTCATTTAAAGGGGCAATTAAATCTTCTGTTAGTAGATCAGACCAATCCGTTTGGTAATAGATATCTCCTTCCTCGTGGCATATTGCGCGAGCCTGTCAGGCATTTGAAGAGAGCATCATATGTTTTTTTTACAAAATCAGAAATAGAGCCTAATTTAGAACTTCTTCAGACTGTACGAAAATACAATAATCACGCTGAAATTATACGCTGTGTCCATAAACCTCGATATTTTCGCGAGGTTAATGGGGAGATAAAAAAGAATTTGAGCTTTCTGCACGAATTATATGTTGGAGTGTTTTGTGGAATTGCCTCCCCGCGTGGATTCGAAGATTTAATCGGTAGAATGGCAGGTGAAATTAGGTTTAAGCAGAGATTTTTAGACCATCATAAATATACTGAAGAAGAATTAGACAAAATTTTCCAACATGCCAAAAACTCTGGTGCTGATGTAATAGTCACGACCGAAAAGGATGCGGTTCGTATTCCTGAAAATTATAAACCTGTTATTCCTTTATTTTTCGTAAGAATGGAGATCGAAATAGTAGAAGGCTTTGAGGATTTTGAAGAAGCCGTGGCAGATCTTTGCAGCCTCGAGGATTATTAATTTTTCGTTGATTGATGTTCCAATACTGTTTGGACGAGTGCTTCCATACATTCAATTTTAGCTTGGGGTCTAATTCCATGACCAAGATTTAATATGTGAGATTTATCTTCGTTCATAGATATTAGAAATTCTTTGGTTCTTTCTTGAACTGTTTTAAAATCGGTTTCGATTAATTCTGGAGGTAAATTACCTTGGAGCAAATAATTTGAGGGAAGTCGTTTACGCAATGATGGTAAATCCACTTCCTGGCTTACGCTTAAACCGTGAGCATTAGATTTCCTAAGGGCGTCAATTCTTTCGGGATCAGACTTGGAATAAAGGATGATTGGAACATCCTTTTTAACATTTTCAACGATTTGATTGATCCACTTTATTGACCAGTCCCAAGCATGTTCAGGCGGGCACAAGTTTTGCCAAGAGTCAAAGATTTGCACTGCATCGACGCCGCAATCTGCCTGCATTTTTAAATATTCACTGATGGCTATGGTAAGCTTTTCCATCAGTCGATTAAAAGTAGAAGGGTTGTTTTTTGCCCAGTTCACAGCACGCGGAAATCCATTTACGGACTCTCCCTGGATCATGTAACAAGCCAATGTCCACGGTGAACCAGAAAAGCCGAGTAATGCTTTTTTATTTCCCAGGGATTGCCTTAAAAGCTTCAACGAATCTTCTACATAAGAAAGATTTTTACAAATTTCAGAGACTTCTAGTTTGCTGACGCAATTCTCAGAATTTAGGGCATGAGACATTATAATTCCACCTCCATCCCTAAAGTTGTATTTTTGTCCCATTGCTTCAGGTATCACAAGGATGTCGCAAAACAATATTGCAGCATCAAGCGGAAATCGTTCAAGAGGTTGTAAGGTCACCTTACAGGATAAATCCGGTGTCTTTACCATTTTAAGAAAACCATATTTTTCTTTTAGTTTTCTATATTCAGGAAGGTACCTGCCGGCCTGCCGCATTACCCACAGTGGAGGGCGGCCTTGATTTTCCCCATGAACCGCGGCAAGAAACTTTTCCCTGGAATTCATTCTTTTATTTCCAACCAGTTTCGAGGTTGGAGGAAATTTTTGTAGAGTTCATCTTCTTTTGAGCCTTTTTGAGGGACCCAATTATAAATCCAATTTGCGATGGGAGGCATAGACATGAGAATCGATTCGGTCCGCCCTCCGGATTGAAGGCCAAAGTGAGTTCCTCGGTCGTGAACAAGATTAAATTCCACATATCGACCTCTTCGGTAATTTTGAAACTTTTTCTCATTTTCCCCAAACGAAAGCTCTTTTCTTTTCATGAAAATATTAAAATAGGATTTTGTAAAAGTTAGCATGACTTTTTTACAAAAATCTAGTGAGGTAGAAAAATCATTTAAAATTAAATCATCGAAGAAAATACCTCCCACTCCACGAGTTTCACCACGGTGGGAAAGATAAAAGTATTCATCGCAATTTTTCTTGAATTCAGAGTATAGGCCTTCTTCAAATGAGTCACATAGCTCTTTTGCCTGCTGATGCCAAAAAACTACATCATCCAAATAGGGATAATATGGGGTTAAATCAAAACCGCCCCCAAACCACCAAACATTTTTTTCGCTTTTGGTTTTTGCATTGAAAAATCTTACATTGGCGTGAGATGTCGGTACATGAGGGTTATTCGGGTGAAAAACAATAGAAATACCCATTGCTCTAAAGCTGGCTCCCGTAAGTTCGGGCCGGTTGTTTAAAGCAGTAGGTGGCAGACTTTCTCCACTTACATCTGAAAAGTTGATACCACCTTTTTCAAGAAAGGCCCCCTGGTCAAATGCACATGTTTTACCGCCACCACCTTCTTTTCTTTGCCACTCATTAGAGTTTTCTAAAACAAGGGGATCGAATTCCTTGAGTTCTGCGATAATGTTTTCTTGAATATCAAGAAAGTCAGAATGAACTTCCGATGCATTCATTCTCAAATGAAAATGTGAATTTTAAGGTGACTCCGCGAAAGTAGTTTGGATTCCTATATCCTAGGTTGATGAAAGAGCTTCAACTGCTTTATCCAAACTATTGAAAACCTGCCATTCTTCACAACCATCCAGATTATTCCACATTTCGGCATCATCTCCTTTTGCAATAATGGCACCTTGCATTGGCAGGCTGAGGTCCTCAATTTTCTCGGCAAATTCGCCAACTACTTCGATTGCCTCCTCTTCAATTTCGTCAAGGGAGGAGACGTCAATAATCAACTTACCGATGCCTTCATTAATGGTGTTTTTGATTCGCTCGTCCATGTTATCTTTGATGTCTGTGATAACGAAGTTTGTGAGTTCACTTGGAACCTTGAATAGTAAGTAATCTTTCTCAAAAGAAAAATAGCGAGCAGATGAATCCAGGTTCATCACCTTATATAATGTGGCTTCGGTTTTTGTGGAATCAAAGGGTTTCTCTATGCATTCTGAGAATCCAGCATTGAGTGCTTTCTTAAGGGATGATTCATCCCCCTTAACTATCATTCCAATTACCGGAGTGCTGACTACTTTATGCGTGGTTTTAAGCTTCCTTCGCAGGTCTATTGCCATGTCATTTGGCAAAGCCATGCTTATGAGTATCGCGTTGAAAGATGATTCATTGCAGGCTCGCAGGGCGGACATATCGTCGGCTGCACTTTTCACCACCCAATTACTCTTGGCACAAATATCTGAAATTTGAGTTATAATATTGGGCTTATCATCAACAACTAAAATTTCAATCCCGTGGGCCGTTTCAACATGGGTTTCTTTGGTAGCAACCTCTTTGGATGCAATCCGGTTCATCCGATAAAGTCTTCGTCCAAGAGTTTTTATAAGTTTAACTGCGACTTTAGGGTTCTTTGATACGATGTCCGATATATTTTCCTCCACATGTCGAACTTTTGCCAATGTTTTGGCACGGATGTCCGCATCACGTTTCAAACCAAGAATTTCGCTAAGTTCACCAAAGATTGATCCTTTCGTATCAATTTCACTCAAGACTTTTTCATCCCGAATGACCTCAAGGATTCCCTCTTCTAGGATACAAAAGCCTTTGCCCAATTGTCCTGCATTGAGGACTGTTTCACCGGGTTGATATTCTTGAAGCTTAATCATAATAATGTGATTGGGGATTGAAATGTTTTTTTTAAGGGTATTATTTCATTATTTTACTTTATTAATTTTCGCAAAACTTATTTTCGAGTCTTAAGTTTGATTATTACCCCTGTTTTTTTGATTAAATATAATGAGTGAGGTTTATTTTGACTTTATCGTAATCGGTGGAGGCAGTGCGGGTTACGCTGCCGCAAGAACATTTCACGGCGATGGTTATAAAGTCGCTGTAGTAGATGGCGGCAAGGAACTTTCAGGACTCTGTATTTTACAGGGATGTATGCCTTCGAAAACATTGATTTATTCGGCTGAAGTTTTTCACCTTGCAAGACAGGGAAGTATTTTCGGGGTTAAGAACCTTAATCCAAAGGCAGATATGGCCGGGATGCAAAAGAGGAAAAAGGAAATCATTGCTGATTTCGCCAACTATCGAAAAGGGCAATTAGAGGATGGTAGATTTTCTCTTTTTCGATCCAGAGCTAAATTTTTGGATAAACATACCATCAAGATTGAAGATGGCTCTACTCTTAAGGCAGATAAAATTCTTATTTCGACGGGCTCGAAAATAAGTATGCCTCCTGTGCCAGGTTTGGATCGTGTATCATTTAAATCGAGTGATGATGTCCTGGATCTTTCAGAAGTACCGGAGGAAGTCGTCGTTCTCGGTGGAGGAATTGTTGCTTGTGAGCTAGCTCAGTTTTTGAGCCGCGTGGGTGCACGTGTAATCATACTTCAGCGAAGTAATCATATTTTGAAAGAATTCCCCCAGGCAGCCTCAACTTGTATTCATCAGAAGTTTATCGATGAGGGGATCACGGTGAAAACTGGAGTATCGATCGAAAACTTAGATCAAGTCGATGACGGTACTATCCGCGTTGATTATTTGTATAATGGAGTAAAGAACTCTCATGAGACCAAATTCCTGTTTCATGCCCTGGGTAGAAGTCCAGCGGTAGATAATCTTAATCTGGAAGGCATTGGGGTGGAATTGGCGAAATCAGGTCATATTGAAACGAATCCGTTTCAACAAACATCCTTACCTCACATTTATGCAGCAGGAGATTGTGCTGGTCCCCACGAAATTGTACATGTTGCCATAAGGCAGGGTGAAACCGCAGCTATGCATGCACTAGGACAAAAGCCCGAACCGTTATGTTATGATCATTTGCTCGGGGTTGTGTTTACTGAACCACAGGTTGCCACGGTCGGATTATTACCTGAAGAATTGGATAAAAGAGGAATTGAATATTTATCCGCCGATTATCCTTTTGATGATCACGGCAAGTCGATTGTTATGGAAGCGAAGTATGGATATGTAGCCATACATGCGGAAAAGGCTACAGGGGTTGTTTTAGGTGCTGAATGCGTGGGAAAAGACGCGGGCGAACTTATTCATACCCTTTCCATTGCAGTTTCATTGAAAGCAACTGTTCACCAATTGGCAAAAGCTGACTGGTATCATCCGACGCTTTCCGAAATCTGGACCTATCCTATTGAAGACTTGGCTGAGCTTATTTCCTCTTCAGCTTAAAAGAAATAGAAAAGCATAAAGATGGCACTTCCTGCCAGTCCACCTGCCCAAAAGCGATCCTCTCGGTAAACCGAGAAACCCGCTTGTTTTGCTTTTCGTGATGCGGATACATAAAAGCAACCAAATGTCCATACTGCCCCAATGAAGGCAGCAATGGTAGGGGAGATTGTCCCCATTACCACAAGGGTTGCAAGAGTAGCGTAGACTGCCACGCAGAAAATAAGCGTCTTAACAAATACTGATAACTCCTGAGGGCTGAAAATTTGAAGGCCGGTCCAGGTAAGTTTTCCTTTTTCTTGATCGGGCTGAGTTTTAAGGCTGACTAAAATGTGTACCAATATGCTTAGAATCGCAGATAAAAATGCACCGTGCATGAAATTTAGCTTTTCCCCAAACAGGTCGATTAGGGGTTGGTTTCCTTCAGCTAAGTTTCCATAAAGTACGGGAATCGAGTAACTGAATATCACTCCAGCAATAATCGCGGCTACTCCTCCAGCTGCGGTTGCCCGTTTCCAGCACATTCCCAAAAAGAAGGCGACCACCACTCCAGCAATTAAATTGCCCTGATGTTTCGCTACATGAAGGAAAAAGCTGTCCTTTGAATTGGGGTCCATTGTGTAAATGGTTATGAATCCAGCCAAAATAATAAAGGTGATGATCCAAATTCTACCAATGGAAATGAGCTTTCGGTCATCCGCATTCGGGTTGATATATTTTTTGTACAAATCGAAAGTCATGATGGTAGCTGCCGAATTCATCATCGAATCAAGACTTGAAAGAATAGCCCCTATCATCCCAGCCGCAATAAGACCCACCAGTCCAAAACCAATGGGGGCAATTAATTCGGTAAGTAACTTGATAAATACTGCGTCCTGGGCCACCTCCAGGTTTCTGTCCTTAAAAAGGTAAAAGGCTGCGATTCCTGTACCTATAGAAAAGAAAGGAATGAGTAGCTTAAAGAAACCAGCTGCGATAATCCCCATTTTTGCTTCCTTATCAGATACAGCGGATAGGGCTCGTTGTACAATGAACTGGTTTGTGCCCCAATAGTAAAAGTGTAAGACCATGAGCCCACTGAGGACTCCAGTCCATGGCAGGGCAGGGTGGTTGGATGCATTGTATAAGTGAAATCTTTCTACACCCTCTGCACCCAGGTCTCTGGCCATTAAGTTGGCCCAGCCACCGATTTCCGGTTGGGAAAAGGTGATGAAGGCGACTAATAGCCCCGCAAGCAAAAGTAGCACTGATTGTATAACATCGGTTATGATTACCGCCTTCAGGCCTCCGAGGATAACATAAGTGCCTGTCACTAGTGCCATAATCAGGATGCCTAATTTATATTTGAAGGGATCCACATCTCCGGGAGAAATTTCGGGATTTTCAATGTTTCCACCGGCAAAACTAATCGATACGGGAGAATCGAATGTAGAACCTTGAGCCGTTGAATTAATAATTATTTTATCCACTTTACCTGCTGTGAGAGTTGCATCCAAGAAATCAGTTTCTTTGTTATTAATAAGAACCTTTGGAGCACTTCCGTAACTTTCTCCACCATGAAGAATATTGATTTTGGTAAGTTTACCATCATCGCTCACGACTGCCTCGGCCACTGCTTTTCTACCGGTGTCTCCCTGGAGCAAAATATTAATGGAACGCGATCCGATATAGAAGCCTGGTACCATTTGAATAACCACCATAATGATGACCATGATCAGTGCATAACTTACCCGGCTTCGATCATCATAACGCTTACTCAAATAATCGCTCAAGGTGTAGACATTGAGCTTTCTGTAGACGGGAAGGAAGAAATAGCAAAGCATTAATAGACCCGCAATTGCCGTGATTTCGAAGTGGCTTTGAGCAAAACCGACCGCGAACCCAACTCCCATCATCCCTACAATATGATTTGCTGATACATTGGATCCGAAGATTGAGCCAGCAACTCCCCACCAACGCGTGCTTCGTCCTGCTAGAAAATAGTCCTCGGAACTATCCTCCTTTCTTCCTACCCAAAGTCCAATGCCCATAACGGCAAGTAAGGAACCGAAGAAAA
>PATX01000035.1 GCA_002713685.1 Opitutia bacterium
AGCTTTAACCGACCCGTCGCGATAATCCTTAACTTCTGATTCGTTGAAACTGCGGTAGGGTTTCCCCATGCGTAAACAAGATATGTGTGGGATGCTCATAATAGTTAATAGACTCCTTCTACGATTTTTTTCTCCATTGCTCCAAAAGGGCGAACTTCAGCTACGCCATCCCAGGGTGCCTCATCCCAAGGTTTTCTGCGCAGTGCTTCATCACGCTCAAGAAAGCGAGGCATGAAAAACTCCTTGGTTAAGGTCGTAAGTTCCACCCGACCCCAGGTATCATAATCGACCGCCTGGTTGGTGTCAGGATTGACGACACGAAGAACGGCTCGAGGCTGAGGTGCGTAGTATGCGATCGAATAGTCATTTTCCGCACTGATAGGATGATGACGAGCTAAGCCCATGAGGGTATTTCCGTAAGTTGGGACAAATCCAATTTGACCGCCCTCGCAAACCTCTACGACAAGGAACCTGGCATACTGCTTATCCATGGTTGTTCCTCCACAAAATACACCCTTGATACCTGCTTTTACCAAATCTTTTCTTTCCGCTAGGGCTTCGAGAAGCTTAGGCGTAGTGAACAGGGCACTAACACTTCGATGTTTAAGAATGGTAAGTGCCTGATCAATCACATGATCCATGTAAGCCCGGGCCTGATCAAATTGCTTCCCTGCAATTAAGCGTTTTACCCAACGGGGATCGAGATCCACAAAATAGCAAGAGCATCCCCTCGCATTAGCCAAGTGTTCGATGGCGAGTCTCAAACGACGAGGACCCGTCGGTCCAACCATCATCCAGTAGTGATTACGGGGAAAATGTTCATCACTTAAAGTATCGGAAAAGGCGGTGTAATCGATTCGGAAATCATCCCACCCGATCCGCTGCTTGGGCATGCCCGTCGTGCCTCCGGTTTCGAAAATATTGAAGGGACGATCTGCGTATGCTTTAGGTACCCAAACGTCATTTGGTAAATCCCTCAACCATTCATCCTGAAAGTTAGGGAATTTGGAACAAAGGTCATTAAAGTTGGATATCTCCTCTAAAGGATTCCAGCTCTGCTCTTTGGCCCAATCAAGCCAGAAAGGGCAGCCTGTTTCTGGCGAAAAGTGCCACTTTATGATTTCAGCAACATGAGCGTCTAACTCGTCTGCCGCTTTTTTAACTTCTTCTTCGTTTGGCATAGGGTAAATCAATAAAACTTGTTTTTAGGAATTCACAATTCGCTCTTCTTGGGGAAAAATTTATCAAGTGTCTCCTCAGTAGGAGGTTTAGTGAATAAAGATACTGCTATCAGCACTATGGCGGAGGCACCAAAACAGATTGCCGCCGGAACAATACCCGGACCCACCATGTATTCACCACCGTAACCAGACTCATGAAAATAATAAAGCCATGTTAAAAGAGCGGCGATGATGCTGGCTATCGCCCCTTGTTTGGTTGTCCTCTTCCAGTAAAGAGCTGCAAAAATTACCGGGAAAAGAGCGGAGAATCCACTAAAACACCAAATGGCCAAATCAAAGACATTTGCATTTTTTGCCAGCATGGCCAGTCCGTAAGTCACTGCAACAATCACCACGATAAAACATCTTGCAATAAAGATAATTTGTTTATCTGAATATTTATTTTCTCCAGCCCGGTGTATAACAATATCATTTGTAAAAATTGTCCCCAGGCAAAGAAACTGCGAATCCAAGGAGGACATAATCGCGGCAAGAACTCCAGCTGTGAGGAGTCCAATCAGGACGGGATCACCGACCAAAAGATTAAGCATAGCCGAGAGTACTGCAGGGGGAGGAATTCCAGGAGGCAATACTCCGCTCGCCCAGGCTCCAACCAATACGCATGGAACCCAAACCACCATGATACAGAGGGGGTGAGCAATCACAGTAAGCCTAAAAGACTTGGCACTTTTCGCAGTCAACCAGTGTTGAAATAAATGAGGAAACATTCCCACACTTAGCGGAATAAAAAGATAGGTTACGAAGGTAATAAAAGGAATACCAAGTTCTCTTTCAAAAGGTACAAGCTCTCCCGATTTTGGAATTTTCTTTTTAAATTCTACAGTCACTGGTTCGCGCCAGAAATGTGGTTGCTGGTCGGTTAGGTTGGAATTTTCAAAATCAATAACCCGACCTATTGGTTTCGGAGGCTCATTTGCTTCAAGTTGTGCTTTCTGTTTGTCGAATTGATAATCCTGAACCACCAAGCCCTTTTCATTAATTCGAGCTGGTACATTTCCCGCATTATTGATGCCACCCAGAGCATTTATGATAAAGACGAAAGCTACCAATCCCATGATCATAAAAACAATCGTCTGAAAAGTGTTGGCAAAAGCGGCTCCACGAGACCCACCCATAAAAACATAGCTGAGCACAACCAATGATACAACCAGTCCTGTAAGCCATGGTGGTACTCCCCCAAGCCATTGCGGAGCGGTTGGGTTCGTGAATAAAGCTGGAAAGGCACCGGCGGTGACTGGTTCGATCGTCTTACCAGCACCAATGATTCCGATTAGAAGATAGGGAATAACTAAAAGGACTAGTATGGGAAACAACAAGTACCCAATTGAGTCCGATTCGAATCGGGCTCGGAAAAATTGTATTTGAGTAATAAATCCATGTTTTTTTCCAAAAGCCCAGAGCCGGATACCTATCAAAAAGAAGATAGCCGCATGCACAAGGCCGCTAATAGAGGCCATGAGTCCATAGGTTCCTATTCCACGCTCAAAGGACTTGCCCGTGGAACCGACAAGCGCAAAAGCCGTCATGGTCGTTCCAAATACACTCATCAATAGTAGGAACGGTCCAATGCTATGACTTGCCACAAAGTAATCTTTACTGGTTCCTCTGAAAAGTTTGTTGCTGAAAAAGCCTAGAGCCAGTAACAGGCAAAGGTATCCGATAATTACAATAAGTGTAGTCATTTCAAATTTTATGGATGAGCAGGTTTAAACTGCTACTATTTTTCCTCGGCAAATTTTTCTAAATCATGTGGCCAGGCATATCGTATCGCCAAAGCTCCAAGGCAAGCACAGGCAATAGAAAAGGCTGCATGGTACGCAAGCCCAATAGGCATAAATCCAAAAACCAAATCAGAATCTTCCCACCACCAAAAATCTTGATGGAGAAAAAAGAGAATGATGAAGAGAGCCCAAACAGTTGCTTTTCCCATGGTTGTCTCGCTCCAAATTACTTACCTATGGCGTACAGGTGTGTTTGCGTGGCGACATAAAGTGTTTTATTCGCAACAACAGGAGAACTATAAACAGGTGCTCCCATGTTGACGGTTTTTACTTTAGGTTTTTCTTTTCCATGATCGATGATCAGAAGATCACCATCCTCATTTCCGAGAAGAACTTTGTCGTCCGCCACTAAAGTGGAACCCCATATCCGACTAAAAGAATCATGAGTCCAATAAAGCTTCCCCGTTTCTGCATCGAGGCAATGGATAATACCCGCATACTCAGCAATATAGACCAACCCTTCATGAACTGATGCTGTGGATATGGTGCGTCCCACATCGGTGTATTTCCACAATACCTTTCCACTGCTAGCATCGATACATGAGAGGCGCCCCACCCCATCACCATGCTCTGGGTCCTGACCGATTGCACAATAAACCTTGTCCTCATAGAGGACAGGCGTACCAATAAGCTCACTGGGTCCAGGAGGAGTTGCATATGGTATTTTCTTTCCTTCCTTGTCCTTGCGATAGCTCAACTCATTGCAATCAACTTTCCATTTTGGTTGGAAAAGGTCATAACCATCTTCATCCTTTTGAGTTTTATTTAAATAACCATAGCAGTACCCATCCGTACCTCCCCAAATTAGGATCTCCTCGCCCTTTATTTTTCCATAAGTCAGTGACGACCAGGCTGCATGCAGTGCTCCGGCACTGGCCCCGGAACCATCTTCACCGATCAATTCACCAGAATTCTTATCGAGGGCTACCCAGCTTGGGGAAAGAGGGCTTGGAATATTGGTATGCGACCAATCGACTCCGTTTGAAGTTGCGACAAAAATCGTGTCCCCAATAATTAAAGGCGAAGAACTTGTCACATTGTGTGGGAAGACTCCGAGCTGATCTCTCATGTCATACATCCAGATAATGTCCGCATCGAATTTTTCATTAAGCTTATCTTGCGTACCCTTGGGCTTAACATAATTTACCTCGTCCATGAAGGGGCCATCATTACCGTTTTTAAAACCTTCGATATCAAGGCAAACCACTTCACATTTATTTGTAACCACATATACACGGTTACCCTCAATCGCAGGAGAAGAACAGACACCAATGTATTCCCAGTCACTCACCTTTCCTGCTCCCAATTTAGGTATGACTAATTGCCACTCAAGATCACCACTTTTTTCATTGAAACACATCACTACGCCGCGGTCCCCCTTCTTGCCGTCGTCACGGGGTGACTCGTTGTTGGTTCCGGCAAAAACCCGACCGTTGGCAATCGTAACATTCCCATAGGCTTGCGATCCTAATTTTGCCACCCACTTGATGTTTTTGGTGGTTTCCATCTTAACGGACTCGTCGTCATTCATTTCGCCAGGCTCAAAATCGAAATCAAGACCAGTCTCCAGAGAAACCATATTGCGAGTGGCATCGCCCCCCCATGTCGGCCAATCAGCCGCGAAAACATTCGAACTTAGAAAAAGAGCGGTAAGGAATAAGTGGTGTAGTGAATTCATTGGAATAATTGTTGAGTGAAAATTAATTTTGGGTGATCGAAATATTATCGATGTAAACTTTCTTTTTACTTTGCGGTGACATCGCATAAATACCGGGTGCACCGTGTGTGTGTGCATCAGCGTGTTCAATTTCTAAAGTCCATTCGTCAGGCTCTTCATCACCTTTTGGCCAAGCCTTCGCCCGGATCATTCCATTTCCCATTTGATCCACCTCCACACTTGTCTTAAGCCTGTACCAAGATTTCGTTTTGATTGAAAAAGGAACTGAATGACGGAATCGGTCGAAATTAGATACCACTTCGAGCTTCTGACTGTTTCCAACCAAAACGAAAATATAACGCTGGTGGATAAGACCAATATTGGATTTAGTCCGTCGGTCGCCATCCGTCATGACATCAGCTTCCATTATGTAATCTGTCATGTCCGCGTGACCGATAAAGTTAATTGCTCTTTGGAATAAGACCCTGTCTAAGGTATTTCCAGCCACTTTGTTTTCTTCCATGTCCTGAACTTGCCATCTCATTCTTGCACCCAACCAAGGCAATGGTGGATAAGAAAATGCAATACTATCTGAGCTTGTATGGCTAAATTCGAATCCATTCTCAAAATCTTCACTGTAAGGTAGGCTTGGTAAGATCCTTCCGCGAGTTACCCCGAAAAGACTACCATTTGAAACTTTTAGAGCACCAGCAGACAAAGATGCGTTAATATCTGTGACTAAAACTCCATCCTCAATTTTAGCATCCACTTTTGATTTAACCTTAGCAGTGGGAGGTATCCATTTTTCCCAATTCAAATTGTTATTATCAGAGCCTGAACCGTTAATTTTAGCGATCCTTTTACCATTTGAATCCAATGTGAAGACATCGAAGGTAAGCTTGTCGCCAGCTTTTAGTCCAAACTCTGCGGGAACAACCTGTAAAGAAACGGCAGAATCCTTGGATGGAGGATCGGTCAAAATATGCTTAAATTCTTCTTTTGGCTTAACCACAAAAGGAGGTGCAGGTGATTTAGAGCCAAAACAATAAAGTTTCTTCTTCGACTGTACAAATACCCTTCCATGAGCAACTGCTGGTGCCGCAAGACACGCTGAGCCTAAATCCATTTCATTGATAATCTTTCCACTTTCTCCTTCATCCTCCACAACAAAGACCCTACCGTTAAACATGGGTACATATAGCCTACCGTCAGCCCATGTAGGTGAAGCGTGTATTTGATCTGGTGCAAGCTTGAGAACCCAGTGCTCCTCTCCAGTGGCTGCATCTAGGCAAACTAATTCACCACGCTTGATGGTTGAATAAACTCTACCGTCGCGATACACCGGCGTACTGGTAAAGGCTTCGATCCCATTATTTCTCCAAATTTCATGATCCTTTCCCAGCACTAAAATATCTTCACCTAAGCCCGGCAAAGATTTGGGCTTTTTAATGGCCACCATTCTGCCAATAATTGTGCTATCGATATTCTCTTTGCCGTGAACGGCAATAATTGAATCATTATGAGTTACTATCCCTGCATTAACTCCGCCATACGACATTTGGAAACGCCACAAAGCTTGTCCTGTACGCACATCAATACATACAATATGACCACATCCTGTGCCGCTATAGAAAACCCTTCTACCATTCGGAAGATCTTCGAAGGTCAGCGGAGCAAATGAGCTATCTTTGGGGGTGATGCCCGGAGTAGATGACCAAACCAAATCACCTGTATCCTTGTCGAAAGCGTAAAACCGATCTCTAGCTGGCCCCTGCTTTCCCCAATTAGCAGTAATGGCATGGATAATAACCAGATGACCATCGACGCATGGACCACCCGTTCTTCCATTAGGAAAAGTAAGCCTCGCAAACTCTTCCATTAGAGAACGTTCCCATAATTTGTTACCATCCGAATCGTATCCAATAAGAAGGCCAGGGCTAGTCTGAAAATAAACATTACCCGATGCTGGGTCAACGCACGCAGCACCTACAGCGTATCTATTGTAAACTATATCACTAATAAAATCGCTATGTCTCTTTTGCCAAAGAACATCCCCGGAACTTGCATCAAAGCAAACTAGGGCTTCCTGCAGGTCATCCGTTGTACCGTAGTAGCCAAATTGATAGGCTTTGCCCCCAGCAATTACTGGTACCCCGCCCCCCTGGATATCGTGAGTCCAAATGAGGGATTTATTCAAATCGGTCGGAAGCCCGGTTTGATCAGATACTCCTGTCCCATCTGCTCCACGCCAATAAAGCCAGTTTAAATTTATTGTTTCTGTTACAACCTGTTTTTCGGTCTTAGAGACTTTCGAAACGCATCCTTGATGAAAAATAAAGGAAGCAATGGGTAAGAGTAGTGCAAAGATTTTTTTATGCATAATGAAACTAAATATTGCTGAGTAAGGAAAATAAAATTAGTACTTGTATGTACTATTTTGTCAAACACCGTTACTACTCTTTTATAAAATTATTTTGAAAAGATCGAAACAGCATAGCTTCCCCCCTTCGCTTCGAGCTTGCTGGATTAAGTTAAATGCAGTGTTTCAAAAACGGCTTTCACCTATTGGATTAACACCTGATCAATATACCGCTCTAAGGTGGTTGAATGAGTCAAAGGAAGACGCGATTTGTCAGAAAGATTTGGCTAAGTTGATGTTTACTGATCCAAACAACATATCCGGTCTTGTTAAAAGAATGGAATCTACAGGCATGCTTCGTAGAAAAAACAGCAGGTATGATAAAAGAAGAAAACTACTTGAGATAACTCACAAAGGGAAAAGTCTATTGAATTTAGCGACACCTGTTGCCAGGAAATTAGAAAATGAAACTTTGTCCAAACTGAATACAAAAGAAAAAAAGCAGCTTATTTCATCTTTACGGGATATTTGTCAGATACTGCATTAAATTTCTTATTTCTCTGACATCGCAAGACATACCCAATCACCATCGCTTGAGCGGCAATGCATTCTGCCATTAGCATATGTCGGAGGTATCCAGTTTTCCTTTCCACCTAGCACCTGCATACGGAAAAGTTCAGTATATTTTTTGGATGTAGCCTCCACTAAAGCCAACTCCCCTTGGTCCGACAAAACGACCAAAGTATCATCCACTAAAATAATGGTACCCAACCCAAAGCCCTTTTGTTGCCAGATAACTTTCCCATTTGAAGAATTCATACAAAAAAGAGTCGAAAATCTAGACCGGGCACCTGCCTGTCCATGAATACCGTAAATAAAACCATCTTTAGAAACTGGAGTAGAAATTTGACTCGCCACCTTACTGGATTTCCAAATAGCTTTTGGTTTAGCGGTAGAAAAATCTACAAAAGCGGTTCCTTTTCCATAAGCACTACTGACAAGAAAGTTTTGATTGATTTCTACTGGTTGAGCCGCGTTTATACCATACCGTGTTTTATGCTGATAACTGGCAATCTCCATTCCATTCGATATGTCATGCAGAGATACGCCTTCTGCGTGAAAAAGTAAAAACTGCTCCAGGTTTCTTCTTTTGAGTATACTTGCATATGAGGCCGGGTAATGCCCAGTCTTCCACAAAACCTTACCAGTTGACGAATCCAATGCCACAATAGAACCATCTTCCGCTCCGGTATTTAGGATTATTGTATCATTGTACAAAAGAGGCGAAGATGCATATCCCCAAGTGGGTCGAATGCCACCTAAATCATCTACTAAACTTAGACTCCATCTTACCTTGCCGGTTATTGCATCCAGGCAATAGAAATCCCCCTGATGAGAAAGAATATAAAGGCTCCCATCATCAACAATTGGAGTGGAGCGACTTCCGCCTTTAAAATAATTATCTCCAATGGGGCACGGGTATGTTTTTTTCCATTCTAATGAACCGGATCTAGAATCTAAGCAGAATATAGTGTTTTTTCCTGCTGAATACCCTTGGGAGTATACATAACCCTGGGATTCAACCACGGACGAAAAGCCAAGACCAACTTTGTATTTCCAAAGTATTTCAGGGTCTTTATCTTTCCAATCTTTTAGAAGCCCTTTTTCATCTGAAATAAAATCCCCGTTTTCACCTCCGAACATTGGCCAATCATCCGCGAAGGAAAAGACTGTAACGCCAAAAAATATCGATAACCAAAGTATAATTCTCATATCACGCAAGTATGACTGATCAAGAGAATGTATCAAATCATTACGATTTGAAAAATTTAGTCTAAATTTCTTATTCTTGCAGCAGACTAAATATCTGAAAATGCCAGTTCTAGTTCGTCTGCAAATAAGTTATTGTGATTTGCCACAAATGCACTCGGTCCAGATTTTTTTGCTCGAATAGAAACGACAAGATAGTCCGTTCCTTCTGGAATGGAGAAAAGAGCGTCAGCTTTTTCCCAAGTTGTTTGATCATTATCACCGATGACAACCTGCTCTGTTGTTCCGACCTCAATAAAGTTACCTTCTTCATTACTTTCAAGAGCATGAAGTGAAAGAGAAAATTCGGTAGAATCGCTCAGTGTAGAAAAGCTTTGGTTAAAGTGAACCGATGCATCAACAAACTTGTGAGAGTTCCAGGAATGTCCATCAAGTTCATAAACACGGATAGTCTCAGACACTTCAGCAATGCGGTTTTCTGGATCCAATTTCATATCAGAGAACTGAATCATTTTATCGTCATTAAGAGGGAGGACTCCACTTTTAGCAGGAGTAGAAAGAAAATCATCTGCCCGAACAAATTGCAGATTTCCAATACTAGATAACTCCCCCCCAAGTATTGAAGCGTTCTCTGTTTGTAAAGATGAGATAAAGGAACCGACCTTCACTGAACTTTCCGAAGAAAAAGCGATTGTAAGGGTAGAAGTATCTGCAGAAGAATGCCGGCTTTGATCACTGGCGGAATCAACTTGATTCACACTGGAATAAACATCGGAGATTCGATTGCTTATATCTTGAGATGGACCGGAAAAGCTTGCGTGAATTAACCAGGCACTGAATAAGCAGATCACCATCGCAGCTACACTAACAATTTGGTGATAAGGGAAGTGCAGTAAGCCAGTTTTGGTTTCATTATGCATCGAGTTTTCCTCCCAATGCATCAAAGACTCGTTTCTGATAAAAGAAAAGTAGCGACGCTGAAGATTCTCATTTTGGTCAAGCATAGACCTCAAAACTTCAAAATCTTTATTGTTTATACTTCCTTCCAGAGTTTTTGAAACGAGAGAATCAAAATAATCAGTGTTGGATTTCATAAGAGGGTAAATTGTATGTGCTATTAGCACTAAATTGAAAAAAATTACCCTTTTTCGTAATTTTTTTTGAAATCCATTTCTGACTCGATGGATAAAATTTTATCCTGAACACAGTCGACTAACTTTTGCCTGACTCTATATAGAGTCGATGAGATTGCACCTAGTGGGCGGTTTACTGATTTAGAAATAAATTTAATACTTTGATCCTGTTTAAATCTCAAGTTCGCAATCACTTTCATCGAGTCTGGTAAAAGTTCATAACAAATGGCCAGCGCTTTTTGAGTTGCCAGAATCTTTCGTGAATCAAACTCCTCGGAAGCAACCTCTTCAATAAACTCTGTACTGAATTGTAATTTGCTTCTTTTTACATTTGTCATGTGCTTCAAAACCTGAAATCGAGCAATTTTAAACGCCCAACCCTGAAAATGACCCTCAGGGTCATATTCATTGGCTTTTTGGCAAAGAATCAGGTTTGTTTCCTGTAAAATATCTTCCGCCTCACTCCGGTTTGGAACCATTGAGAGAATGAATCCATAGAGTGATTTTTGAATTGAGGTCAATTTTTGGGAATACTCTAAAGATACCGACTGCATTTATTATAAGTTGTAAATTACTCTTGAGAAACTTCAAACTACTTATCAAAAAGAGATTTGAGCAAACATATTTTCTTCAATGGCTATTTGAGAAAATGAGTTGCATGTTCCCTTGCAACACGCACAGGACCTAAATCGCGTTTTCTATTCCGCGATTTTAAGAAAACAAGCGGTAATAATGGTTATCTTGGATTGCCTAATAATGTGACTTGTCTCTATAAAATTCATTTGCCTATCATCTTAAGCGATAAAAATGAATGCAGAGCCAAAAAGTTACCCTGATTTTGTTAATCTTAAATATGATTTCCAGGCAGGACTAAATGTTGCTCTTTTGGCAATCCCTCAAGGCATGGCCTATGCATTAATCGCTGGGTTACCCCTACACTATGGACTTATTGGTTCTGGCATCGCAGCTTTAATAGGCGGGATTTGCGGGCAAGGAAAATTCATAACTTTAGGTCCAACAAACGCTACTGCTGTTCTTCTTTTTGGAATTTTTGCCTCATTAGGAATGATTTTGGAGGATAGATCGCTAAACCTCTTTGCACTTTCTGTCATTCCAAGTGTTTTGATTTGCACAAGCATAATATTGGTAATTGCCGGAATTTTTAAGATTTCATTTCTCATCAAGTTTATTTCAAGTACGGTGATTACTGGATATATTAGCGCCGCTGCACTTCTGATTGTCGCTAACCAAATCCCTTCTATTCTCGGAATTAAGCCAAACCGCGATTTGGGTACTTCTTTTGTTGATCTGTTTTCGCATGTAGTTGGAAATCTTCATAATGTCTCGGTTTCTCAACTTTTACTCGGCTTGATTACAACCATTGTCTTTATTGCACTTCAAAAATTTTCCAAGGCATCTCCAAATGTAGCTATCACCCTCCTAATATGTTCGATCCTCTCTCACACCTCCCTTTTAGGATCTGGTAATGTAGTATATTTAAAATCCTTAAATTTTGACCAATTTGCGCTCACATTGCCTAACATCAGTAACTCCCTGCAAATCTGGAGTACTATTTTACAGGCCTCCTTTGCCCTCTCAATCCTTTGTTTGATTGAGGGATTATCGATTGGTAAATCCCTTGCCTCAAGACATGGCTCAAGAATAAACGAAAATAGAGAGGCAATTTCATTTGGAATTGGAAATTTAGGATGTGCATTATTTTCAGGAATGCCTGCTTCAGGCTCACTCACTCGTTCTTCTTTAAATGTAAATTCCGGAGCCAAAACTAAAATTTCTAATGTCTTTACCGGCGTTTTGATTTTATTATGTCTTTTCTCATTCGGACGATATTCTAGTTTAATACCAGTGTGCGTATTAGCCACCTTAGTTGTTTTTATAGGTATTTCCTTAATTAAATGGTCGCACCTTAAGGCCGCAATTCGAACTTCCAGATCCGATGCCATAACATTTTTTATAACCTTTTTCATAGGCATATTTTTTTCCCTACAAATGGCTATTTTTTTGGGGGTCGTCACATCCCTAATTTTATTTCTTAAAAAGGTTGCTGAGCCAGAAATGACGGAGCATGGATACAATGAATTTGGAGAGTTAGCTGAAATCAACCCCAATTCAAATCGATCAGATGCAGAAGTTTCAATTGTTCATGTTGAGGGCGAACTATTTTTCGCCGCCGCTGATCTTTTCTATGAACAAATCCGAAGGGTTGGCGAAAAACGGAATATAAAAGTTTTGATCTTAAAACTATTGAACGCAAGGCACTTAGATGCAACATCTGTACTGGCTCTGAAGGAACTTCAGGATTATTATTATGAAAATGGGTGTAGTGTTTTGCTTTGTGAGGTAAGAAAAGATGCCATCAAAGTACTAAGAAACTCGGGATTCTTGGATATTATTAATCGTAAAAATATCTTCCCACACATTCTTTCTAACCCAACACTTTCTACTGCAAATGCGGTAAAACGGGCAAAAGAATTAATTCGTGATGAAATAGTAAACTTAACAATATATTCGGATGAAAAAAAGGATATCCGTTGACTCACTTCTCAATGAATGGGTCTCCATCTTCATCTTCAAAAACGCCTAATAATGGGTCCTCTGGCATTGTGATTTCACGAATTTTATCCTTAACAACTGAAAGTTTTTCCTGAATTACAGAAATTTCCTGCATATTGAAATTCTCATTTGCTTCAATAAGTTCTAAATTCAGGGTTTTCTTTTCTTCCTCAAGACTTTCAATTTGGTGGTCTAGATCCTGCTGCTGCTTGCCATTCTCCTTGATTGCCAAAAATTGAGTGTGATTGAATTGTAAAAGTGCTTTCATTTCACTTTCCAAATTATCTAGCTCTAGCTTACGCATCGAAACCTCCTTCGTAAGACTGGAAACTTTTCTATCATCACCCTTATTTTCGATCAGTCCGTTTTGCAACTGAGTTATCTCATCATTAACCTGCTGGATTTTTAATTTAAGTTCTTTTTTCTTTTCCGGGTAATTTAGCTTGGGAGATATCGTCTCTTTCGCTGCAAGAAAGATTTCATGTCCTCCCTCTTCTATAGAGAGTAATTCCCTATTTAAAACTTCAATTCGTCCTTCGCACGCAAGTAATTCTTCTCCAACATCTTCACCTAGCTTAAGCCTCTTTCTTAGATCCCTTCTTAGCTGTCTATCCGTCCTAAGTTCCTCTCTGGTTTGAGATTTAGGACTGGTGCGGTTGTTGGTAGTATCTTTATCCGATGGATTATCGTTCATGTTGGGTAAATTTTGCATATCGTATGCCAAAAATTGAAAAATATTTAATCTGATCGATTTAAAATAAAGTCATAAATTACAAACCAAAGAAATCAATTGTATTTGTGACAGAGAAGTTGGAAACTTCTTCAAGAGAAAGATTGAGTATTTGGGCTGCCTTGATGGCAGTGTATTTTATATTTGCTGGCTCATTCCTTTTCCCACGCAAAGGAATTGGTGTTAAGTAAGGGCTATCTGTTTCAAGGATCAAATTGTTTTTACCCATAATTTTTAAAGATTGATTTATAACTCCATTTGCTTCGTAGGTTATTAATCCAGTAAAAGAAGCTTTACCACCCAATTTCAATAGTCTTTCTGCCTCTTTTGGTCCTTCGGAAAAACAATGAAAAATTACTTTTGACCAATCAATACCGCTTTCATTGATAATGGAAACGCAATCGTCAAAAGCATGGCGGGAGTGAATGACAACAGGGCAACCCAACTCGACGGCTATTTTTAATTGTGATTCAAAACATTTTTGCTGCAGATTTCGAATACTACTTGCCTTAGTTGAATTTTGGGGAAGCCGAAAATAATCTAAACCAATTTCACCAAGTGCTTGTGGCTTCTGTGCACTCGACCAAAATTGAGCTATTTGCTCCACTTCATTGATCCAAGTCTCGCTTACATAACTAGGATGTAAGCCTACGGTGTAGTAGATAGCACCATCATGAATTTCGGATAGATTTTTGTAGCATTCCCAATCTTTGGAATTTGTACCCACTGTTATCAACTTATATACTCCGTTATCTCTGCCTCGGGATAAGATTTCATCTAGATTCCCCTTGTCTAAGAAGCTTTTCAAATGGCAATGGCTATCAATCAAGTGCATAGATACGATTTTATTATTGATTTTCTTGTCACTTCACCATTCTTAAATTGCTCATCTAAAACAATATCAAATGGAAAATATTATTATTATCGGTACTGGTTGTGCAGGGTTTACTGCTGGAATTTATGCGGCACGAGCAAACCTTAATCCTCTCATCCTCGAGGGAAAGCAACCTGGTGGACAATTAACCACCACTTCTGAAGTTGAAAATTTCCCAGGCTTTCCTGAGGGCGTGGACGGCTTTATGTTAATGGATAACCTGCGTAAACAGGCTTTGAAATTTGGTGCCAGGATTCAAAACACCTATGTAGATTCCGTTAAGTTAGATGATTCCAAGAAAGTCTTAAATACTGGAGGCAAATCTATAGAATCTAAGGCTGTAATAATTGCAACAGGTGCTGCACCACGGCTTTTAGGGATACCGGGTGAAAAAGAAATGTATGGCGGAATGGGTGTTACGACCTGTGCAACTTGTGATGGCGCATTTTATCGAGATATGGATGTCGTAGTCGTTGGGGGAGGCGATTCAGCTTGCGAAGAGGCCCTTTTTTTAACGAGGTTTTGCTCTTCTGTGACAATTTTACATCGTCGAGACAAATTCCGAGCATCACAAATAATGGCACAGCGAGCTGTCGAACATCCAAAAATAAATGTACAGTGGAATACAAAACCAGAAAAAATAAACCCAGGTGAAGATGGAAAGGTTAAAAGTATTTCGATTTTAAATCTAGAAAATGAAGAAAGATCTGAAATCGAATGTAAAGGAGTCTTTATAGCCATCGGTCATGTTCCTAACACTGAATTTCTTAATGATTCACTGCCACTAGATGAGAATGGATATCTTATTCCAAAAGCCAACAGTAGTGTTCTCACATCAATTCCAGGTGTTTATGTTGCAGGTGATTGTGCTGACCATGTCTACAGACAAGCGATCACCGCTGCTGGTATGGGATGCCAAGCAGCGATCGAAGCTGAAAGATGGTTAGCTGAAGAAAGTGCATAATAAGCATGCCTACTCAGCCATTCCGCGGAAATTTAGCTCAACATTTATTCAAAAATGCGAAAAATAAACCTAGTGCAATTGCTGTTATATCCCACCAAAATAAACCGTGTCATTGGACTTTTAAAGATTTACACCAAGATGTTGTTAAATGTGCGTCATTTTTCCTTAGCAAAGGAATAAGAAAAGCAGATCGCACGCTCTTAATGGTAAATCCTGGTTACGATTTAATTATATATTGTTTTGCATTACTTTACATCGGATCAATTCCAATAATAATTGATCCGGGTATGGGTTTATTTTCACTACTTAAATGTGTTAGACGCTCGAAACCTAAAGTATTGTTAACCATACCATTGATTGGCTTCATTAGTTGGTTTTTTCGCAAAACATTTTCAACTGTAAAAATAAAACTGCCACTTGCAAAAAATTTTATCTCCAAAATCAAAAATATACCGTTAGTTGAAAACCTAAAGAATGAGGAAGCAGATGATTCAGACCTTGCAGCGATTGTCTTTACTTCAGGATCGACTGGGTCCCCTAAGGGCGTCCGATATCTTCACAAAAATTTTAATGCACAAATTCAAGTTTTAAAAGATATATTTGGCATAACTGAGGGAGAAATAGACCTAGTTACTTTACCAGTTTTTTCTCTTTTTAATCCGGCGCTTGGAGTTACATCAGTAATTCCTAAAATGAATCCAAGAAAACCAGCTAGAGCAGAAGCATGTAATTTATTGGAGGCAATTAAAAAATATAAAACAACTTCGGCATTTTGTTCTCCCATAATTGGGTCCAAAATAATGGATTTCTGTGAAAAGCATAGAGAAAAGCTACCTAACATGAATCGCATAATGTTAGCCGGTGCACCTTCCTCGCCATATCTAATCAGTTCGTTATCGACTTATTTGCCAAATGGAAGAGTTATTGTTCCTTACGGAGCAACCGAAGCACTCCCAGTATCGTATTCGGATCATGTGACTATAAAACAACTTTCCAAATCAACGCTTGAAGGTGAAGGCTCAAACTTAGGAAAAGCTGTGCAGGGAATATCAATATTACTTTTTCCAATTAGGAATTCTCCTTTACCTAACGAATCTGATGAAACAATAAAGCCGTTAAAGGAAAAATTTATAACTGGCGAGATATGTGTATCCGGTGAAACAGTAACGGACGGATACGACCATATGCCAGGGGCAACCAGAGATGCTCGATTTACTTTTAACGGAAAAGAATACCATCGAATGGGTGATTTAGGATATTGGGATAAAGATAAAAACCTTCGGTTTATGGGACGAAAAGCTGAATGTGTCTTAACAGAATCTGGCCCACTTGAAACTGAAAGATGCGAACCCATTTTTAATGAAATTAAAGGTGTTAAAAGGTGCGCACTCATCGGAATTGGCCATGATAAATTAAAAGAACCATCTTTGGTGGTAGAGATAGATAAGAAAGTAAGAATTACAAAAGAAGAAGTTAAGGAAGAAATACTTAATTTACTTACAAACGATTACTCTAGATTTGGTATCACCAAAGTTTATTTTGAAAAAAAGTTGCCAGTAGACGCGAGACATAATGCAAAAATTCACAGATTAAGTTTATCCAAAAAATGGACATCTATTGTGTAGACACATTATAAGTAATTCAATCTGATGAAAATTCTTGTAACAGGAGGTAGAGGATTTGTAGGTACGGCATTGAGCATCAAACTTCGGCAACTCGGGCATGAAGTTGAAACTCTAAGTAGATCAGCGTCCCATATCGATGATTCTCAATTCAGGCATCATCCAGTTGACCTCACCGAGGTCTTAAAACACCCGCAATTATTTCGCAATATCGACTGTATCTTTCATGTAGCCGCAAAAGCTGGGATCGACGGAAAATATGATGGTTATTATGCGGTTAATTATTTAGGTACCAAAAATTTGTTAAAAGTAGCTAGAAGAATGGGAGTTAGATTTTTTATTTACACAAGTTCGCCAAGTGTAGTTTTTTCAAAAGAGCCTATTGTCAACGGAAAGGAAGATTTACCTTATGTATCAAACAATTTATCTCCATATTCATCAACGAAAGCAATGGCAGAAAAAGAAGTTTTATTATCTAATGATTCTTCTTTTTCTACCTTAGCACTTAGGCCGCACTTAGTATGGGGAGAAGGCGATCCTCATCTTTTACCAAAAGTCATAAATCGACATAAGGTAGGCAAACTTAGAATTGTGGGTGAGGGAATTAACCGTGTTGACTTGACTCACATAGATAATGTAGTCCATGCCCACATAACGGCTTTAAACGCATTAGTGAGTGGTAGCCCTGTGAGTGGAAAATCCTATTTCATATCCCAAAATGAACCAGTAAAATTATGGGAGTGGCTGAACTCACTTTTTGACTTATTAAGTTTAAAGCCTTTAGACCAAAAAGTCAGTTTCTCCAAAGCGTACGCAACTGGAGCTTTATTGGAAAAGTTATGGAAAATTTTATTTCTTAAAAGTGAAGTACCGATGACCCGATTTATTGCATGCCAGCTCGCTCATGATCATTGGTTCTCGACCAGGCAGGCAAATTTAGATTTTGGATACGAACCTATCCTTTCCATGGAAGAAGCATTAAATAAAACTATTCCATGGTTAAAAACGATTTGAAGAAAATTATCTACGATTAATTTCGGCAAGAACAACCGCGGCAGCACAATTTAAGTTCATTGAACTAGCTTTCCCACTCATTGGAATAGATAGCATAACCTTCAAATACTCATCCCAAAATGAACCCAATCCCCTGCTTTCGTTTCCCATGACTATCGCGGTTTGTCTGGAAAAATTATGCTCGTAAATCGTTTTGGATGCTTTTGAGCTCGTTCCAATCAATGAAAAACCGGATTCTTTCACCCATTCAACTATCTTATCTTTTTCACATGAGAAAACGGGCATACTTGCAAAAAGCCCCATGGAAGACCTGATTACATTCGGATTGAAAAAATCTACAGCTGAATCTGTCAGTACAATGGCTTCAACTCCCATCGCTTCTGCTGTTCTGAGGATGGCACCCAGATTACCTGGTTTTTCAACTTCATCCAAAATAAGAATTAAATCTCTACTTTCATTTATACAATTATCTAGATCAAGGCTCCAACTTTTAGCGACCCCGATAATCTCGGTTCCCTCTCCACGATAGGAAGCTTTTTTCATCGGAGCATCGGCAAGTTCAAAATTTGGAATGCTTCTAGTTAGTTCTAGCAGTGAAGATAGTTCATCTTTTGATTGTGTATTTTGTGGGAAGAAAATTTCATCTAGTTCGCGTCCCCCTATCAGCATTGCTTCAATTTCTCTCTTACCCTCTAAAAAAAATAAGCCCGTCTCTTTTCGATAACGACTTGATTTCCGCAGTCTTACCAGATGCTTAACTTTTGAATTTGTTGTACTTTCTATTCTCGATTGCACTTGTTTTAAAAAAACGGCTTTGCCTGATTATTGCGAGATGTTTAGGCAGATGATGATGAATTCTTCGCCAAAAGGTTTTAAGCCCGACCCATATCCATATCATCACATTATGGACCTTAGTATTGAATCACTCACCAATTTGGGCTTGGGTTTAGGAAGAGACAATGGATGGGTTATTCAGGTGCCGTTTGTATTGCCTGGTGAAAAAATTCGTGCCCGTATTTACCGAAATCACAAAAATTACTCTTCGGCTGATTGTGTTTCATTATTGGAAAGATCTCCCCAAAGAGTAAATCCGTCATGCGAACTTTTTGGAGAGTGCGGAGGTTGCCAATACCAACACCTAAATTATGAATCCCAGTTAAAATGGAAGCAGAAACAAGTGGAAGATTCTTTTACAAGGATTGGAGGAGTTGCGTTAGATGTGAATGAAACTATTTCTTCTCCAAGACAATATAAATACCGATCAAAACTTACCCCTCATTTTGAAAAACCTAACACGAAACATCCATTTAAAGTTGGGTTTTTAAAACAGGGAACAAGAAGGTCAGTCATTGACATAAATCAATGCCCGATTGCAACTGAGGCCATCAATCAGGCACTTCCTATCGCCAAGCAAAACCTCGCGGACAAAAAACATACCCTTAAAAAAGGAGGAACTTTACTTCTCAGAGACACCAATGGAAATATCTCAACCGACTCTAATGAGTTTGTTCAAGAAAGAGTTGGCAACCTAACATTTCAGTTTCGGGCAGGAGAGTTTTTTCAAAACAATCCTTTCATCCTACAAAAGTTAGTTGATTATGTCATTCGTCAATCTTGCCTTGGAGGGGCAGCCTTTTTAATTGATGCTTATTGTGGTAGCGGTCTTTTTGGCATTTCCGCGGCTTCTCATTTCAAAAAAGTAATTGGGATAGAAATCAGTCGAGAGGGATTTCTGGGAGCCCAAGCAAATGCAGAGCTCAATAGAATCAAAAATGCAGAATTTATTCTTGGGGATGCTTCTTCTATTTTCGAAACAATAGACTCAACTTTTCAACCGTGTACACTTCTGGTTGACCCACCCAGAAAAGGCTGTGACCCAGATTTCCTCGAGCAGGCATTGGCATTTAAACCCCAGTCGATTGTCTATATTTCTTGCGATCCTGCCACTCAGGCCCGTGATGCAAAAATCTTAATTGAAGGAGGCTACTGTATTACAGATATTCAGCCCTTCGATCTTTTTCCGCAAACCCGGCATATAGAGTCAGTAGTAACAATGAAAAGGAATTTCTAGTTTCTAACTCTATTTTTTTTCCAATCTAGGGATGCAAATTGTTTGTTCAATTTGTCTATTTCAGAAGAGAAACTATTAGGCCATGCCACTTTATTATTTTTCTCACTGAGCATTTCTGCGAAGAATTTAATGAGGTTGTCCTCAAATCTTAATCTGTTCAAATTCCAGTCTTTTTGCATAATAATTGTCCCCTGCAAAAGAACCCCTTTACGAGATCTCTTCATCGCTGCTCCAGCTATTTTTTTTGAAAAATCAAAATTCATAAGATCCCAACCAACTGGTTCTTCAAAACAATTTCCAGGTATTGTTTTTTCCTTTTTTGTCGGGCAAGGTTGCAGGTTAGTTTCGACTCCCTCTTTGCTAAAGGCAGATAAAATACACAAATGCACTTCCTTGTATAAATCAAGAGGAGCCATTTTAAATGAATCGTGCATACTCGGGAGCACGAGACAGTAAGTCCAATCTTTTCCATGCTTGACTATGCCGCCACCCGTTGGTCTACGGATTAAACGATCTATCTCTGTAGAAGTTTCTTGCTCTGCCCATTTCCAGTCCTGACCATACCCAAAACTGATTTCTGGTTCTGTCCATTGATAATGGCGAAATGTTGGTGTAACTGCATTTTCAAACAGCCACCAATCAGTGGCCATATTCTTCAGACCCGTATCTTTGGCATAAGGCAAAGTGAGCATTTTTTATAATCGTAAAACATATTTTGAAGGGTCTTCTGCATTTTCCCTGTACCATTTGTAGAGCCTGTGAGGGACTTCGAGTCCCTCGACTTGCTCCTCTATACCCTGAGGCTTTGTTTTGATTTTACCGAGCAACGGTGAAAGCTCAAATGTTAATCTGGAAGGGCGTTTACCTGCCTCAATAAAAGAATCATTGAGCGAACCCCTCTTGATTAAATTTGTCGATAAACCAAACCTTTCAAGGATCCTAAGACCCAATTCATATCGGGTTAGTACATCATCACCCGCCCAATGAAAAAGGCCATTAAGGTTGGGTCTTTCAAGTAACTCAACTACCACGGATGCGACATTATCGGCAGAACAGGGTTGCCGATATTCATCATCAAATAAAGTGAGCGGCTTCCCTTTCTGAATGGATTCAAAAATTCTTTCATGAGGACTACGGTTTGCTCTCGGACTATTTCCGTTCATCAAGGTAAGCCTCAAAACAACTACATTCTCATCCGCAGCAAAAAGTACTTTTTTCTCCGATTCAAGTTTTTGATTTCCATATTCGTTTAGCGGACCTGGAGTGTCTGTTGAGCGATAAGGCTCTTCCCTTCCGCCAAAGACCATATCACTTGAAATATGTATAAATCTGGCACCAAGATGTGTGGAAATTTCAGCTAGTTTTTGCGCCGAATTAACATTTATTCTTCTGGCGGTCTTAGGGTCTTGATTCACGACATCTGGAGAAGATATTGCCGCACAGTTAATGATTGCATCGGGCCATAAATCCAAAAGTTCTCGAGTAACCTTGCTCCCGTCATCCAAATCCAAAAACCTAAATGATTCAAAGACGCTATTTTTATCATCAAGCAAGCGATAAGGGATTGTTTGAAATCCTCGCAGTTTCAATCCTTGATTAATTGTCCACCCCAGTAGACCTGATGCTCCAAACAATGCTACTCTCACCCTGCCAATCATAAGAAAGAGATCCTAAGTCACAATACATGATTTAAAGAAAAAGCTTTTCCTTGAAGTAAATAGCGGTTGAAGTTATTTTACATATAAATAATGAATCTATCGCAACTTGCGAATCCTCGCATCCTTGATCAACCCGTCTATACACCAGGCAAGCCAATCGAACAAGTTGCTGCCCAATTCGGTTTTACTTCCCAAGAAATTGTTAAGCTTGCCTCGAATGAAAACCCTTGGGGGGCATCTCCCAAAGCCCTTCAGAATGCAAAACTTGCACTTGAAAAAGTACACTTATATCCGGATGGAAGCGGAACTTTTTTGATCGATAAACTTGCCTCCAAATTCTCCCTGCATCCTGATCAAATCATACTAGGAAATGGCTCCAATGAAATCATTGAGTTGCTGGGGCATGTTTTCATAAATGCCAAAGATGAAATTATTTTCGGTGAACATGCTTTTCCAGTTTACAAACTAGTTACACTCTTAATGGGCGGAGTACCAGTTGCAACTCATATGCCAGACTTCAAGCATGACCTTGGTATAATTCTTGATTCCATTACCCCCAACACAAAAATTATTTTTCTCCCAAGTCCAAACAATCCGACTGGTACTGCAAACTCAGTTAGTGAAATTATTTCTTTTGTAGACCAACTTCCCGATCATGTAATTTTATGTCTTGATGAAGCCTATGTGGAATATCTCGAAACCCCTCCTGACATTCGACCTCTCATTGAATCAGGAAAAAAAATCATCGGCTTGCGTACATTTTCAAAAATTCACGGACTTGCTGGTCTAAGAATTGGATACGGTTACGGGTCCAAGTATATGATTTCTTTACTTGAGAAGGCTAGACAGCCTTTCAATGTTAATGCCATTGCACAAGCAGCCGCGAGCAGTGCAATTGAAGATGAAGATTGGGTTATGCTTTGTCGCAGGAGGAATGAAATTGGATTGAAGCAACTCGAAATCGGCCTGACTCGTATTGGCCTGGAGTTTGTTCCAAGTAAGGCAAACTTTATTTTGGCCAATGTTGGAAGTAGTCAAAAAGCCTTTGAAGAATTGCAAAAGAAAGGTGTCATAACCAGGCCCATGTCTGGTAAATTAGAGAGTTACCTACGCATATCTGTTGGCACCGAATTAGAAAATGAAAAGGCTTTGAGCAATCTAGAAGAAATTCTTCCTGAACTGTAAATCAAATGATTGCTGAAAACCTGCCAACTGCACAGCTTTTTGTTGCGTGGTGTACTCTTGTTGTTTGGTCCGTCATGCTAGGAATTTATCGTACTCTAGTTGATCGAATCAGATCTGGATTGGCAGCAACACCAAAATCCGGACATAGAATCAACAAATTATTGTCTGATTGTCTAGGTTTACCCAATCATGAAAGACCATTTCACATCGAGGCTTCCACTCTTTCTTCTCTTCAAGTCTTTTTTGGTTTTCTTGTATTTTCAAACCAAAGTGAGTTTTTTTTCCATGTTTGGGGAAACTCTGCATTCTTCTTCCCGCTTTGCTTTCTTTGTGCCCTTGCTCTAGAAAGGATTTCTTCTTGGCTAATCCCAAAAAGAATCAGTCAAACATCAAAAATAGAGACTCAATTAAGGATTGCCCTCATTCCCGTGCTTCTTGTTAGAATCCTAGCGAAACCTCTTAGTTTGCTCATGCGGTTTCTTGAAAAAGTGTTTCAGTCCCCCACCCAAAAGATAATCAGCGAACAGGAAGAGGAAAGTGAAGTTGCGGATCATATTAGAATCGTTGGTAGGGAGGGAACGAATTTAGATCCAGACATTCTTCAAATAATGGGAAATACCATTGAGATGAGCTTGTTAAAGGTGAATGATGTAATGATTCCAAGAAACCAAGTGCAAATCTTGGATGTAAATGATTCATTTGTAACAAATCTTGAAATCGCAAAAAATTGCGGCCACACAAGACTGCCTCTTTGTGAAAATGACTTGGATAAATGTTTGGGCATTATCCATGTTAAATATGCATTTCGCTCCTTCTCAGATAAGAGTAACAGCGTGGACTTACGAAAGATCACCAAAGCACCCGCACAACTTTCAAGGGAAGAAGCGTTGCCAGTAGCCCTCAAGCGAATGATGAAACTAAAAGTTCACATGGCTTTAGTTAAGGATGAGTTTGGCGGTATTGACGGGGTCATTACTCTAGAGGACATCCTGGAGGAAGTAGTCGGGGAAATTCAGGATGAATTTGACGCGGATGAAAAACCCATTGAGAAAATTGGTAAGAACAAATGGAGAGTGTCCGGACTCTCGCCTGTTCATGAATTCCCTGAAAGAATAAGCCTATTTGAGCAAGAAGATGATACGGCAACAATTGGTGGAGTCATTACTGGAGAACTTGGCAGGATTCCAGAAAACGGTGAATTACTGCAGCTTCCAGGTTTAAATGTGCTGGTTTTGGATGCAGACGATACCCGTGTGTTATCATTGGAAATTGAAATGGCTGATACAACCGAGGGAATCACTTCCGAGGAAACAGAATAATTTTTTCTTTTAATTTTCTCCCGTCCAATCGGTAATCCCAGACTAGATCATCCCTCCATACCTCAGTCGGCTCCATGCCCAACCTGTTATTTATTTTGGCATGAATTTCTGGTAAAATCGCAACCAAGAGTGAATTGGCCAACCGTAACGCCTCAACCATAGTCGAAATACAAGTCTGTAAGTTCACCATGGCGCCTTCTTCGGTTGATTTTGCTAGTTTCCACGGGACTCGCTCGTCAGCATACTTATTTATTGAACGAATAAATCCCGATAGACTTTCAAGTCCTTGACTAAACTGAAACTTTTCAAAATTTTCTAGACATACTCCATGAGTTTCCTCCCATCTTTTCATAAGATTTGCCTCTGGCTCTTCTGCTTCATGGTGCTGGGGAACAATTGAATCAAAGTAATTGGCACACATATGCAGGAGGCGACTAACTAGATTACCAAGATCATTTCCAAGATCTGCTCTGTATCTTGACTCAAATCTCTCTAGTGAAAATTCTGCATCCTGCCCCACTTTCATTTCACGCATTACAAAATAACGAAAAATATCAGCTTCATATTCTTCTATAAGCTCTAAGGGATTTACGCTTTCTCCAGTGCTCTTGGACATTTTTGCACCCGAACTTGTCCACCAGCCATGGGCTAAGATTTGTTTTGGTAATTCAATATTACAAGCCCGGAGCATGATCGGCCAGTAAATCGCATGAGGAGGTGCCAAAATATCTTTTCCGATTACATGGAGATTTGCGGGCCAAAGTTTTAAAAAATCATCATCCCCGTAACCCGCGGCTGTTATATAATTAACCAAGGCGTCAAACCACACATAGGTAACATATTCTGGATCAAATGGCAGGGGGATCCCCCAAGAAAGTCGTTCTTTTGGCCTGGAAATACAAAGGTCGTTGAGAGGTTCACGCAAGAATTCAACAACCTGTGTCTGTCGGTGGCTCGGCAAAATAAAATCGGGATTTTCGTCTAGAAACTGAACAAGCCATTCCTGATATTTTCCTAATTTAAAAAAGTAATTTGATTCTGTTATTTCAGAAACCTCTCCGTAAATTTCCGGCCACACACCATTTTCCTTGTCCTTTTCTTGCAAGAATTGTTCTGCCCGCGTTGAATAAAAACCAGTGTATTCAGCTTTGTAAATCTCTCCCCGTTCAAACAAATCCTGGAGTAGGCTCCTGACTACTTTTTTATGCCTGGATTCGGTCGTTCTTATATAATCATCATGAGAAATGTTAAGGCTGGCCAGCATGTCCTGAAACTCCCCTGCAATTCGGTTGCATCGATCGAGCGGTGTAACTTTTTCTTTTTCGGCTCCTTGCTGTACTTTTTGGCCATGCTCATCAAGGCCCGTAACAAAATAAGTTTCCTCTCCCATAGCCCTACGCGTTCTTACAATAACATCTGCAAGAACTTTTTCATAAGCATGGCCTAGGTGCGGGGATCCATTTGCATAATCGATCGCCGTGGTAAGATAGAAAGTCTTCATCAGTAGAACATAATAATAAACAGAAAGTCTTCTAAACCAATGGTAAATTATTATTTTACGGGGTTGACGTTAATAGAGCGAGTTTTTGTTATATATGAATTAAGTAATGCAATTGCATTCTTACTACTCATTGAACAACAAGCCTGCAAAGATCAGGCTTTAACAACTCTCATAAAATGAGCGAAGAAATTAAATCCGCTCTTGATCCGCAAAAGGTCGAGGGCTTACTAGATATTGTTGAAAACAAGGCCGGCTCCCTTCTTGATCCTAAGCGTGGAGGGAAGACCACCCCCTTGGATCCATATGTTCCGCGTGAACTGATCAGAAGATTTAAACTCAAGAAAGGCTCATTCATTGTTGCCGATGCACATCCTGACAAAAAAAGGCCAAACCATAAAGTTCAGTATGTTCACTCCGTTGATGGTTTACCCATTCATGAAAGAAAAAAGCTTTTTCGCTTCGATCAACTGACCACTATTCAACCCAAACAAAAATTAAGCCTGGAAGTACAGGATGGTCGTATGACCACTCGAGTACTCGACTTATTTTGCCCTATCGGGAAGGGGCAAAGAGCACTTATTGTTGCACCACCCCGTGCAGGAAAGACTACCATTCTTCACGATGTTGCTAAGGGAATAGAAGAGAATCACCCGGATTGCCACCTTATGGTTATGCTCATTGATGAACGCCCGGAAGAAGTTACAGATTTTAAAAGAACAGTAGATGCAGAAATATATGCTTCCTCTAATGATGAAGAAGTTAAAAGCCATATCAGGATTGCAGAGTTAGCAATCGAAAGAGCAAAAAGACTGGTTGAATCAAAAAGGGATGTCGTATTACTGATGGATTCTATTACCAGGCTCTCACGGGCTTACAATGCAAATTCAGGAAAAAGTGGTAGGACGATGACAGGAGGACTGGATGTTCGGGCACTCGAAAAACCCAGACAAATCTTTTCAGCCGCTAGGAATTCGGAGGAGGGTGGCTCGTTAACTATTGTTGCAACTGCCCTAATTGAGACAGGCTCCAAAATGGATGAACTTATTTTTCAGGAATTTAAAGGAACAGGAAATAGTGAAGTAATTCTTGATCGAAAAGTAGCTGAATTACGGCTATGGCCCGCAATCAATCTGGCATCATCGGGCACAAGAAAAGAAGAAGATCTGGTATCTGCCGATATTCTTGAAAAAACTTCATTTTTACGAAGGGCTATGTCTCCGATGAAAACGGTTGATGCAGCTGAAACTCTTCTCGAAAGGTTAGCCAAAACTTCCCGTAATCAAGAATTTCTAGATCTCATAAAAGTCTCATAACTCGTTGACAAACCCATGTTTTAAAGGCACAACAGATCTTTTGCTTTAATTTTATTCCCGACACTCTTTTCATTCTGCATTAATGCATAATTTCTCCGAGCAATGCCTTGATCTAGCAAGATCTTTACTAAGCAATAATCTTCATCATATCAATGAAGACGGAAGCGTAACTCCAGCACCTGATGAAAAATCACGGGTGGATGAGCCTGGCCATGCTGCTCTTGCTATCGGTGAATACTTTCGAGCTTCTGGAGATGTAGAGCTTGAAGGATACGACTTATTTGATTTGTCCGCACGCTGTGTCACTCAACAAGCTTTCACAGATGAGGCTTCCGAGAATGGTTTGGCCTATGCCGCTTTGGGGCTCCTTTCATTTGGTGCTTCTAAAGAGCGAAATTTGGTTTGGGAAAGATTGCAGGAGCCAACTCGTGAACAATTAGATGCATGCTTGATGGCTCGCTCGGACCATAAAGATCATTTCCAAGCTTTCAATATCGCCAAATCAGTTGCTAGATTTAGTTTCGGATTAACCAAAAAAGACGACACTGGAAAAGTCATTGATCGTTTTGTCGAAAGAATTGAGTCGAATAGTTCCGCTGGATATTGCAATGACAGACCCGAAGATACTTGTGGCGTTTTCGATTTGTATGGTCCCCTTTCATTCATCTTTATTAGGCAAGCCCTACAATTGCATGCAAATGTCCATTTAAAGGATAGAAAATTGCCCAAGCTTAGAACTTTTTCTGAAAAATACCTACGAATGATTCCCGATATGACCCGACAGGACGGGCTGGGGTGGAATTATGGAAGATCGGTTGGTGCATATGGTCAGTTGCACCCGATCAGCATGATTCTTCAATCCATGAGAGATCAATGGATCTCTCCCGAAAAAACACCGCTTTACCTAGATACGCTCAGAAGATTGTTTCAGTACTTTTTCGTTACTTATTTGGATCAAGAAAAAGGTGATTTGGTCATTCGCGATTCAGACCGCAACACCACCCCAAACCACACGACCAGAATGGCAAATTTTGATGCCGCGCGTTATCTATGCCAATGGTCTAGGCTCGCTAAAGTGATTGGAGGAACCTTGGCTGTACCCCCACCGAATAAATCAAAAGTAGCAGGCCGTTTCGTTGTTTTCGATAAATCACACAGAAAAGAGCATGGGTTATTTTTGTATAGGGATGAAAATAATGGATTACAATTCCAACTCCCCTTAATTGGCCCGGGTAAAGAAATTACCAGTGACAACTTGGCTTTTCCTCATTGCCCAGGAATATTTGATTGGCCAGTCAACCAATATCTACCCGTCATGCTGCCCGAATTGACTTTTGGAAACAGCGTGGTTGTGCCTTCCTCCTATGGTAAGAATTGTGTTACAGGCATTGGTTTAAAGAAATCGTTTTATTTACGTTTTGATCAACCAGACCTAATCCAAACAAATGGAGATTTCGCTCACGGGCTTGGAAGTTGCCAGGTTCAATGGACCTTTGCTGATGGTAAGATAACCTCTGAATTTTCCTTTAAAGTTAAGAATCAAGCTACCCTCGACAAAATGCGCTTAGCCCTTGTAATCGGCTCACCGCACTCAATGTATCGGATGGGAACAACCTTAAGGCAGGGATCAGAAGGCTTACGGGCAAATGTTGAGCATGATGATTTTCAGGCCAAATGGAGTTCTTTTGAAACAGTGACAGACAACGATGAGTTCAGAGGTTATGCAGGCAATACTCATTATATTCAATACTTGGTCAGGGATCACCCTTTAGTTATGCGGCCGGGTCAACAATACAAACTGATTGTTTCCTACGAGCCGGATATTGCTTTTGCTGACGAATAAATTTTCAATTTATTTTCGCCCGAAAATCCGATTCTAAGAACAAAATGCTCTCCGCGCGTGTAATTCCTTGCTTAGATGTGGATGCGGGTAGAGTAGTGAAAGGTATTCGCTTTAAGGAATTAAAAGATGCGGGTAATCCAGTTGAAGTTGCCAAGGCATATCAAGAGCAAGGTGCCGATGAATTGGTTTTTCTAGATATCACGGCTTCAAGCGACGAAAGACAAACAATGCGGGAAGTTGTAGAACAGACAGTTGAGTCATGCTTTATGCCTGTAACCGTAGGTGGAGGAATACGTGAACTCCGTGACATCAGAGATATGCTTTTATGCGGTGCGGATAAAATAAGTTTAAATACAGCAGTAATACTAAATCCTGAACTCATAAACCAAGCCTCCATGCAATTCGGAAATCAGTGTATCGTCGTGGCCATTGATGCGAAGTGGGACAAGGAAAAAAATGCTTGGTTTGTCTATACCCACGGAGGAAGAAAACCAACTAATTTAAATGCGATATCATGGGCAAAAGAAGTTGTTCAGCGAGGAGCCGGGGAAATATTACTCACAAGTATGGACCGGGACGGGACCAAAGACGGGTATGACATTGCCTTAACTAGACAAATTAGTGACGCCGTTGAAGTACCAGTTATTGCCTCCGGCGGTGTAGGAAACCCTCAACATATGGTCGAGGGTATATTATCGGGACAAGCAAGTGCTGCTCTAGCCGCAAGTATTTTTCATTTTGGAGAGTTTTCTATCCAGCAGACAAAGCAAGCCATGAGAGATGCCGGCGTTCCTGTAAGGCTGTAGATAAATTCTATTTGTTCTTCCACTCTTCCATCGCCTGATCTCCCATTTTCAAAAGATCAGATTTTCCGTGCTTGGTAATTATATTTCCATCCTGATCAAGAATTACTAGGTATGGAATCGATTTAACCTCACAAAATCTACTAGTGAATTTCGCCTCCGTTGACTGATTTTGCATGGCATACCATGGCATCGAATATTTTTTCATGTAATTTGCCTGAGCTTTACTACTCCCATCACCCCCTATTAGAATAACCTCAAAGTCATCTGAAAATTTGTTTCTAAACTCAACCAGTTTGGGAGTAAACTTACGACAAGGACCGCACCAGCTTGCTGAAAAATAAAGTCCGATATATTTTTGATTCAAGGAGTCCGATGATAAAAAGTTACCTGAGACATCAAGTAACTTTTCTGGAATGAGCATTTCATCCCTGGGAAAAGTACTTTTGTCAGAATCATTTTCATCTTTGGAATGGAGTGTAGCCCCAAGGAAAAAGACCAAAAGAGAGGCTAAAGCAGGCTGGAAATTGGCTTTATATTTCATAATTTATCTTATTAAAAATCGTACCTGCCTCCAAGTTTATATCACAGATAGTTTATAATTATTTTGAATAATTTCATTGAAATCATTCAGGTATCCAAGAGCGACTTTTTCCAAGGAATAATCTTTAGATCGAACCCATGCCGCCCTTGAAAGTTCAGTGAATTCATTCTCATTTAATTGAAGAACATGGGTCAGGGTATTGGCTAATCCACACATTTTATCTCCTGCTGTCTTCTTAAATATAAAACCCTCAACCTCCTGATTAATAAAATCTTTAAAGCATCCAAGTGAAGAGACAACTGGAACACAGCCACAACTCATAGCCTCCAAGACTGATAGGCCAAATGTCTCACCTCTTTTCGCCATCGAAGGATAAACAAAGTAGCTAGCCCGCATCATTACCTCTTTAAGTTTACTTCGATTGAAAATAGGTTCACTTAATTCAATCTGATTGCTTCCTTGCTTAATTGTTTGGACTAATTTTTCTTTAAAAGAATTTCCTCCTCCTCCCTCCCCTTCTCGCCATGGACCTACTAATCGAAGGTTCCAGCCAGCAGCGATTTTTTTGGGTAATCGGTTCCATGTTTCACACAAGGATAAAACCCCTTTCTCCGGATGAATTCTTCCAGCATACAGAACCGTTTTTTCCTTTTCTTCAAAGCCCACTTTGGCTGGTATAGGCCATGGTAAGGGGTAAGGTAATGTTTTAATTTTGGAAGCTAAGGAAGGTGCCTGTTTAAGACAGATATCTTCAATTGCATTGCTGGGCACTTGTAAACGAAATGCCTTCTTGTACAACCTTAATTGTCCCTTGGGATACCTGCCCACATGGACATATTGTTTACCGAAAGCTTCTCTTGGAAGAACAAGAGGGGCCCAGAAAGCATGGGTTACCAAAATGTCTGCGGGAGGCATTACCTTTCTAGCTCTTAAGACATATGGTAATTCGAGAACCTTCAGGAACCCCGGGTTTTTTACCGCCCTTGACCCCCTAATTCTTAGATGATTTACACCAGCGATGGTTTCAGTATTCTTTAGGCCTTTGTGCATGCAGGAGATATGCGTTACCTCATGTCCATGTTTCGCAAACTCTTGACCTAAAAGAAACCAGACAGATTCGATGGCACCACCTTTAATTGGAGGAACGGGAAGAAATGCACCCTGTAAAATATTGATCTTCACATGTAATCAAAGCCTCATCGCTTATTTGCAATATCGATAATTTTTTCCGCAGTACTGTAAATATGAAGCTTTTCTTTAAAACAATTAATTGCATGCAGTTTCTTGGATTGTACATTTCCAGAAATCCACTTTTTAATTAAATTATCTACACCATCCTGGTTGTCATTATCCACAAAACCAGCATCGTACTGTAAGATTTCGCGATACAAGTTTACTTTATTTGTAATTAAAACAGGTGTACCCACCGAACATGCTTCGGCCACGACCATTCCATAATTTTCCTGGTGGGAAGGTAAGATCATTGCATCGGCAGATCTCAAAGCTCCCCATTTTAAATCCCCTTCAAGCATTCCAGTCCATAGCACACCAGAAGAGGAATTATATGTTCTGACTAATTTTTGTGTATATCCACATTGATCATTGATCGGGCCTGCGATAGTTAAAACATGCTCTGATTTTGCCTGTTTCACAAAAGAAGTTAAGAGTAAATCCAGTCCTTTTTTAGGGTGTATCCTGCCCATATACAAAAGAAGTTTTTTCCCTTTGATAGTGGTGAATTTTTTCTTAAACAAGGCTTTTTGTTTTACTTCACCTATGGGCGGTTCTTGAACTCCAAGACCAGTAACTATTTTCCTGCAATCAAAAGGCCAAAATGTTTTTTGAGCTAAGCTCATCTCCTCTTCGGTAGTAAAACAAACTGCAGAAGCATTCTTCATGATACTGGATTGCTTCCAGAGCCAGTATATTTGTTTCTTTAAATGTTTCAGCGGGTAGTTTTCCTTAAACCAAGGATCCAGCATCCCATGAGGAAAAACTATATATGGAACATCGTATTTTTTTTTAAGCCTAAGGGCACTTCTACCAGGCCATTGCCATAAGCCATGAGCGATAACCAAGTTATTTCCAAGCAATGGATTAAGTTGTTTTGAAGACGGTTTATCAAATATTAAATTCTCTACTTTTTTAGTGTTGAAGGCGTCACTTAAATCGCAAACTGCCTTGGCGACTCCTCCCGTTCGAAGGTCAAGAGAATGAGTCAATTGGACTATGCTCAAAATGTTGAAAAAGTTACAGAACTATTCGTAAGTAAAATATTTTTGAGTAACCGGATCCCAAAAAGTTGCTTTGCTTGTTTTATGCAAATAAAAAGCAACCCATTTTGCAGCTTGGTTATCATAGAGCCAAAGATAATCAGATTCTCCATCCATGCTTTCCCAAATCTCTTTTGTGGTGCCAAGCCATCCGGCACTGGGAAGATATAGCCATATCTGATTATCACTGGTCCCATCAACATAAACCCATCCCAGAACATCATGATAAATCCAGGGAAATCCATCGTCGTTAAAATACCCAAGCCACTCCAACCATTTCCATCCCGGTGCAGCAGGAAGTTCGTCTGCCATACGAGTTATTGAATAGCCACCGAAACGATTGAAGTACCGAGGGTCTCTCATAAGTTTGGCAATTTTGTCTTCTTTGCTGAGTGAGTGAAACTCAGTAATTAATTGATCGGTAAGCGATTCTAAATTGTCAGCCCATAGTGCCACGATAAGAGCTGCAGTTTCGTAATAACTTCTTTTATCAGGAGCACCGAGTATCATGGGTTGATTATCAATTAATTGTTCGGCAATCATATTAGAAACAAAAAGAGTGGCAGGAAGCCCACCGGCATTCAAATATTGATCGATTGGTATGGGTTGCACAGTGGGAAGAACAATAGCATTGTTATTGCCACCACCCTGAGACGCACCGTAACCAAAAGATGCATACATTGCGAGTTGCTCAAAAATTGCCAACTGCTGTGCGTAAAGTGCTTCAGGTGAATTTGGATCAAGTGATGCTATACGGAAAGAGGCCTGCAATTCCTGTGCAGGCGTTGGTGGATAACCATATTTGTTGGAGAAGATAATATTAACAAAATCACGTCGATTTTTGTCGTAATTGGTTGTACCAACAGCGTCTATACCGGGGGG